>VBEU01000164.1 GCA_005883775.1 Chloroflexota bacterium
TCAAGGGAAAGAAACTCGGCGTGACCTCGATCGGCTCCGGCACGCACGGTCTCACGCAGTACCTCGCGAGCACGAAGGGCATCACGCCGGATCAGTTCACCCCGATCGCCGTCGGCGCGGGCGACACGTTCATCGCCGCTATCAAGCAGGGGACGATCGATGCCGGCATGACGACCGAGCCGACGATTTCGCGTCTCGTCAAGAGCGGTGACGCCAAGGTCCTCATCGACCTCCGCACACCGGAGACGACGCGCGCCGCTCTCGGCGGCGACTACCCCTTCATCTCGATCTACATGCGGGCGGACTGGGTCGCTCAGAACAAGGGCGTCGTCCAGCGCGTCGTGAACGCATACGTCAAGACGCTCAAGTGGATCGCGACGCATTCACCGGCGGAGATCGCCGACAAGCTGCCCGCCGACTACTACGCCGGCGACAAGGATCTCTACCTCACCGCGCTCACAGGCAGCATGCCCATGTACAGCCCGGACGGGAAGATGCCGGCCGGTGCGCCCGACTTCATCCTCAAAGTGCTCCAGACCTACAACAAGAACGTACAAGGCAAGACGATCGATCTCACGAAGACCTGGACCAACGAATTCGTAGACGCTGCCAAGTAGGCGATCCAATTTGTGAGGGCATGGTGTTCGGCGCCCGCAGGGGGACCCCGAGGCCCTACCGCACCGCGGCCGGCGAAGGCGAAAGCCGAGGCCGGTCAGTGGCCGAGGGAGGGCCCCCCGAGGACGACGGACACCGTGCCCGAACGGACCCTGCGGGCGCCGGCCACCTCGGCCTCATCTTGCCGGTGCCGCAGTCGTTCTCCTTAGATCTCTTATTAAGGGCCGAGCGAGGAAGACACACCCGCGATGCTCCACCTTCGGCTACATCGCCCAAATCTCCAGGGCTACTGCGGCTAGATCTCGATCAGCGTGCCATCTGTCGTGTGTTCGAGCTCGAGATCTGAGAGATGTGCGAGCGTCTCGGCTCCCAAATGTGTGAGCACTATCCGCTTGGCCTCGAATTCCGAGCGGTGCTTCATCACTTGTTTGTACGAGATGTGCGCCGGGTCGTCCCGGTCGAAGTACGAGGCCTCGCAGATGAAAAGATCCGCCCCCTTCGAGACGGCGGCGAGCTCCTCCGTCCACCGCGCGTCGCCGGAGTACGCGATGAGCTTTCCGGCGACCTCCACGCGCAGGCCGTGGGGCTCAGCTAAGCGCACGTGACGCACCGGTAGCGCGCTGACGCGCGCCCCGCCGAGCTCGATCGGCTCGTGCCCCAACAACAAGGTGCGGAGCGGAAAACCGAGCTGCACCGGGCCGAAGAAATCCGGGTAAAGCGCCTGTTCGGCGGCCCGCATGCGCTGCTCGAGCGAGGGCGGGCCGGCGCAGACGAGCTCTTTCTTGCGGCCGGCGAAGTGCTGCTCGATCACGAGGAACGTGATGCCACCGAAGTGGTCGCCGTGGAGATGGGTGACCGCGACCGCGTCGATCGTCGCCGGGTCGATGTGCTTCTTGATCGCCGGCAACGCGGATCCGCCGCAGTCGAGGAGCAGCGAAACACCCGGCGCCGTCACGTGGATCGCGGCGTTCGCACGGCCGCCGTCGCTGAACGCGTTTCCGCTCCCGAGAAAATGGACGCGGACGGTCACGCGATCTCTTTGACCGCGACCGGCAGGCGTTCTTTCAGCGATCGACCTGCGGCGAGCGCGATGCGGAGCGCTTCCATCCCATCGCGCACCGTGCAGGCGTTCTCGGCTTCGCCGCGCGCGAAGCGAAGGAAGTGCGCGAGCTCTGCTCGGTACGCCGCGTCGAAGCGCACGAAGAAGGTCGGATACGCGGGACTCTTCATCTTCGGCCCATCACGTTCGACCGACGACATCGGCGTCCGTGGGTCGAGACCGACCGCGATCGTGTCCTTCGCGCCATAGACCTCGACGCGGATGTCGTAGCCGGCCTCGTTGTGCCGCGCGGCCTGGAGCAGACCGATGGCGCCGCCTCGCAGCTTGAGGACCGCGCCCGACGTCGCGACATCGCCCCACTTGGCGTACTGCGGAAAGCCGAGGGTCGATCCGGTCGCATAGATCTCATCGACCTCGTCGCCGAACATCCACCGCGTGACGTCGAAGTCATGGATGAGCTGATCCACGAATTGCCCGCCCGAGGTCTCGGCGTAGGCGTCGGGTGGCGGCAGCGCGTCGCGGCTGGTCATGTGAAAGCTGTAAACGGTGCCGAGCTCGCCGGCGCCCACGCGGCGCCGGGCCTCCCGGAATCCGGCGTCGAAGCGACGCTGAAAGCCGATCTGCACGCGCCCTTTCGTCTTCTCGACGTGATCGACGAGGCGTTTTGTCGATTCGAGATCGAGGGCGATCGGCTTCTCGCAAAACACCGCCAGGCCCTTGTCGAGCGCGCGGCGGATCAGATCGGCATGGGTCCCCGTCGGCGTCACGATCACCGCGGCATCGGCGCCCGAGAACGCATCGTCGATGGTCGGCGCGTGCTTGGCGCCGAGCTCCTTCGCGAGGCCCGCCGCCCGCGCCGAGTCGGCATCGTTGATGCGGAGCTCGTCGACCTCCGGCAGGCCGCGCAGGACCTTGGCGTGGAAGGCGCCGAGCCGGCCGACGCCGAGGATCGCGATCTTCACTCGGCGCGACTCTAAACTGCGAATCTCTTTGACGCAGATGAAGCTCGCGGGCGCACCGATCTCGTGGGGCGTCTGCGAGGCGCCTGACTGGGGCCTGCAGCTCGCTTCGGACCGTGTCCTCGAGGACATGCGTGCCCTCGGCCTGCGCGCGACCGAGGCCGGACCCCCCGGATTCCTTCCGACCGACCCCACTGCCTCGCACGCGTTGCTCGACGCGTGTGATCTTCGGCTTATCGGCGGCTTCGTCACGGCGGTGCTCCACGAGCGCGCGCGACGCGCTGACGAGCTCGCCTCCGTCAAACGCCAGGCGGAATGGCTGGCCGCGGGCGGCGCGGAGCTCGTCGTCCTCGCTCCGGCGCTCGCGCAGAGCGGCTACTCCGGTCGAGCCGAGCTTCCGGACCGCGCCTGGCCCGAGCTCTTCGAGGGCATCGACCGCGTTGTCGAGATCGCCGACTCGTACGGCCTCGGCGTCGCGGTGCATCCGCACTGGGGTACTGCGATCGAGCGGCCTGAGCACATCGAACGGTTCCTTCACGTCACGGCGCACGCCCTATGCCTCGACACAGGGCACATCGCGCTCGGGGCTTCAGACCCGCTCAAGATCGCGCGCGATGCCGGTCCTCGCGTTCGCCACGTGCACCTCAAAGACGTGGACGGCGCGCTCGCGGCGCGCGTCCGCGACGGAGCCTTGTTCTACAACGACGCGGTCCGAGCCGGTCTCTTCCGCCCGCTCGGAGAAGGCGCGGCTCGCATCAAGGACGTGCTCGCGCATCTGCGAGAAGCGGGCTACGCAGGCTGGTACGTTCTCGAACAGGACGTGATGCTCGACGCCGTTCCCGCACCCGGGCCGCCCCTCTGGATCGCTCAAAGCGCGGCGTTCGCGAGGAAGAATGCCTAGCCCCGAGGTCATCACGATGGGACGGGTCGGCGTTGACCTCTATCCAGAGCAGATCGGCGTGACCCTGGCCGAGGTCCGCACGTTCGCGAAGTCGCTCGGCGGCAGCGCCACGAATGTCGCGGTCGCCTGCGCGCGCCTCGGGCGGCGGGCCGCGGTCATCACGAAGGTCGGCGACGACGGGTTCGGGGTGTACGTCCGGCGCGCCCTCGCCGAATTCGGGGTCGACGCGCGATGGGTCGGGACCGACGCCGCGCTTCCGACCCCGCTCGTCTTCTGCGAGATCTTTCCGCCGGACCGGTTCCCGGTGTACTTCTATCGGGAGCCGAAAGCGCCCGACATGAACATCGCGCGCGACGATCTCGACCTCGGGGCGATCGCAGCGGCACCTCTGTTCTGGACGACCGGCACCGGTCTTTCGGACGAACCCAGTCGGACCGCCACGCTCGCGGCGCTCGACGCGCGCCGGCGCCGCGATATCACGATCCACGACCTCGATCACCGCCATCATCTCTGGCGGAGCGGGGATGATCCGCGACGGTGGGCGCGCGAGGCGGTGAAGCGCGCGACGGTGATCGTGGGGAACACCGACGAGGTGGAGATGGCGACCACGACGCGCGATCCGCGCGCGGCCGCGGCTGCGCTCCTCGATCTCGGGGCGAAGCTCGCGATCGTCAAACGCGGCGGCGCAGGCGTGTACGCCCGGACCGCGGATGAGGAGCTCAGCGTGGCGGCGGTGGAGATCCCGGTGCTGAACGGCCTAGGCGCCGGGGATGCGTTCGGGGGAGCGCTCTGCCACGGGCTCCTGGCGGGCTGGCCACTCCGCCGCACTCTCGAAGCCGCCAACGCGGCAGGCGCGATCGTCGCGTCTCGTCTCGCGTGTGCGGATGCGATGCCGACGCTCGCGGAGATCGAGACCATCGTCGCGCGGAAGATTTCAGCGTGACCCGACTCACCATGGCGCAGGCGCTTCTGCGGTTCCTGTCGTCGCAGTACGTCGAGCGCGACGAAGTCGAGCAGCAGTTCTTCGCCGGCGTGTGGGGCATCTTCGGACACGGCAACGTCGCGGGGATCGGCGAGGCGCTCTTCGAGTCGCCTGACCTGCTCCCGTACCACATGGCGCGGAACGAGCAGTCGATGGTCCACAGCGCAGTCGGATATGCGCGCCACAAGGATCGTCTCCAGACCTTCGCCTGCACCTCATCGATCGGCCCTGGCGCCACCAACATGCTCACCGGTGCCGCGCTCGCGACCGTGAACCGGCTTCCGGTTCTGCTCCTGCCGGGCGACGTCTTCGCGTCGCGTGTCTCCGATCCGGTGCTGCAGCAGCTGGAGCAGCCATCGCGCGGTGACGTGAGCGTGAACGACGCCTTTCAGCCGGTATCGCGTTACTGGGACCGCATCGCGCGACCGGAACAGATCGTCCCCGCGGCGCTTGCCGCGATGCGCGTGCTGACCAGCCCGGCGGAGACCGGCGCGGTCACGCTGGCCCTTCCGCAGGACGTGCAGGCGGAGGCGTACGACTATCCCGACGAGTTCCTGGCGAAGCGCGTGTGGCACATCGAGCGGCGGCCTCCCGATCCGGCAGCTCTGTCGCGCGCGAGGGCGGCGATCCGGTCCGCGAAGCGGCCGCTCGTGGTGGCCGGGGGCGGCGTCATCTACGCCTGCGCCTCCGACGCGTTGCGGCGCTTCGCGGATGAGACCGGCATACCGGTGGCCGAGACGCAGGCCGGCAAGGGATCCCTCCCCTTCGACCATCCCGCCTCGCTCGGCGCGGTCGGCGCGACTGGAACGTCCGCGGCGAACCGGGTCGCGAGAGATGCGGACCTTGTGGTCGGGATCGGCACGCGTTGGAGCGACTTCACGACCGCCTCCAGGTCGATCTTCCAGGACCCAAACGTGCGATTCGTGAACATAAACGTCGCCGAGCTCGACGTGTACAAGCAGGGCGCCATCGCCGTCACGGCGGACGCGCGAGTGACCCTCGAGGCGCTCACAGAGATCGGCTACCGGGTGGAGCCGGCCTATCGCGAGACCTGCGCGCGGCTCGGCAAAGAATGGGACGCCGAGGTCACGCGCTTGTACTCGCTCGGGCACTCGCCGCTGCCGGCACAGTCGGAGGTCATCGGCGCGGTCAACGAATTCTCTGGACCCAGCGACGTCGTGGTCTGCGCCGCCGGGTCCATGCCCGGGGACTTGCACAAGCTCTGGAGGACGCGCGATCGCAAGCAGTACCACGTCGAGTACGGGTATTCGTGCATGGGCTACGAGATCGCGGGCGCTCTCGGGGCCAAGCTCGCGGATCCAGCTCGTGAGGTCTATGCCCTCGTCGGCGACGGCTCCTATCTGATGTTGAGCGAGGCCATCGTGACGTCGCTGCAGGAACGGGTGAAGCTCGTGGTCGTTCTCGTAGACAACCGTGGCTTCGCCTCGATCGGCGGTCTATCGCGGTCGCTCGGGACCGACGGATTCGGGACGCAGTTCCGCGAGTCGAGGCCGGGCTCGCGGGGCCTCGACAGCGAGCGCGACCCCGCGCCGTATCTGCCTGTCGATCTCGCGGCGAACGCCGAGAGTCTCGGCGCACACGTCATTCGCGCGAACGGGATCTCCGACCTGCGCGATGCGCTTGCCGCCGCCAAGAAGGTCGACCGCACGGTCGTGATCCATATCCCCGTCGATCGTTACGTCGCCGTCCCGAGCTACGAGAGCTGGTGGGAAGTGCCAGTCGCGGCAACGTCCGAGGTGCCGAGCGTGCGCGACGCTCGCAAGGGCCATGAGAAGGCGAAGCAGAAGCAGCGGCGCTACCTGTGAGCTCGCTGCTCGTGCCCGGCCAGGATGGGGTCGTGTCGGCGACCCCGGAGTCGGCGGGCTGGCGCCACGTCAGCTTCAACGCGCTCCGCATCCCGAGCGGTGGCCGGTTCGAGCTGGAGACCGAGGGGTCGGAAGCGTGCGTCGTCGTGATCGCCGGCCGGTGCGCAGTCCGCATCGGCGAGGTCGGATGGCCCAACGTCGGCGAGCGGGCGTCGCCCTTCGACGGGCCGCCCCACGCGGTGTACGCGCCGCCGCGCGTGACCGTCGAGATCGCCGCGCATTCGGGCGACCTCGAGATCGCGATCGGATCGGCGCCCGCGGAACGGGGCGAACCGGCGCGACACATCCGGCCGTCAGACATGCGGCGCGAGGTGCGCGGCATGGGGAACATGGAGCGGACGATCCATCACATTCTCATGGAGGACGCCGCCGCGGAGTCGCTCCTCGTGACCGAGGTGGTGACGCCCGCCGGGAACTGGTCGAGTTATCCACCGCACAAGCACGACACCAACGATCCGCCTCAGGAAACGCAGCTCGAGGAGACCTACTACCACCGCCTCCGGGACGTCCGCGGGTTTGCGATGCAGCGGGTGTACACGGCGGATCGCTCGCTTGACGAGACGATGGCGGTGCGCGACGGCGATCTCGTGCTCGTGCCCCGTGGTTTTCACACCGTGTCCGCGGCGCCGGGATACGAGCTCTACTACCTGAACGTCATGGCCGGTCCGGTGCGGCGCTGGTGCGTGACATTCGATCCTGAGCACGAGTGGCTGCGCCGGTAAACGTGCCGCTGCGTGCCGTGCTCTTCGATTGGGGCGACACGCTCTTTCACGCGCCGCACGCGCCGGAGGTCATCGTCGACTTCGCGCGGTCCTGCGGCGTTTCGGTCTCCGAGTCACGAGCGCGCGAGATGTGGGATGAGATATGGACAATGGGCAAGACGATGGAGGAGATCGCGAAGGGGCGGGATCTCTCGCCCGAGGCGCATCGTCGCGTCTGGACCGATCTTTTCGCTCGGCTCGACCGTGTCGTCCCCGGCGTGTCGGACGCGCTGTACGAGCGGGTCATGAACCCGCAGTCGTGGGTTCCGTTCGCGGACACGCGCGCGACACTCGAGGCGGTGCGGGGGCGCGGGCTCAAGGTGGGCGTGGTCAGCAACGTGCCGGCGGACCTCCGACCGGTCTTCGCGCAGCACAAGCTCGACCGACTCGTCGACTCGTACACGCATTCGTATGAGGTCGGCGCTGAGAAGCCTGATGCCGCGATCTTTCTCGCCGCGGCGAAGTCGCTCGGCGTGAAGCCGAGCGAGACGCTGATGGTTGGGGATCACGAGGTGGATCGCGGAGCGGAGCGCGCGGGGATGCGCGTGTTCATATTGCCGGCGGAGTTTGATGAGGATGTGCGGGGCCTTGCGGCGGTCTTCGACCTTCTACAATGACTCATGCCGCGCGATCGGCCCCGTAGCTCAGCGGATAGAGCATCGGTCTACGAAACCGAAGGCGAGAGTTCGATTCTCTCCGGGGTCACAGTCAAGCCAGGGCGGCGGGCGATCTTGTATCCGCCTATCCGCTGGGCGGTTCTTCGCGCGTGACAGTTCGCGCAACAGACCTCGCACTTCGCGATCTCCCACTCGATCTCTGACCATGGTCGACCACCTGCCACCATGTTCGCTACGTCGTCGGTTTTGTCGCGAAGATGATCGAAATCGAGGACGTTCAGATTCGATTCGCCGCAGTCGACGCACGGATGGGCGCGGAGATATTCGTCGATGCGCGCGCTTAACAATTCGCGTACGAATGTGCCGTAGCCCTCGAGTCTCCGCGCCTCCGGGACGCGCGCGACATACCACGAGCGCGCTGCTGCGCGCTGACATGCAAGGCAAATCCAATGACGCGTTCCCTCAGCACGCGAGCGAAACGGAAACTCGGAGAGGTGCTTGGTTTGCTGGCAAACGCGACAGGTTCGGGGTAGGGCGTCTCCCATTCGCAGCTGCTCTGCCCGAGCCACAACCGGCTCGCGCCGAGGTTCGCCCTGAAGGTATCGCAGCGCTGTTCGAAGCCTGTGGCAATTTGCACAGCGAACCTCACACTTCGCGATCTCTTGCGCGATCGCGTACCAGGACCAACCGCCGCTAAGCATGCTCGAGACGTTGCGCTCTTTATTCGAGAGGTGATCAAATTGGAGAACGACGATGTCCGCCTCGCCGCAGTCAACACAAGGATGGGTTCGAAGGTATTCGATCATCCGAGTTTGGTTGTCGGCGCGCCTCGCCGCCGTGTTGCGAAGTAGGCGCGACTTCTGTACATCTCGGTTATTTCGGTAGTACTCGCGTCCGTACGCCGCGAAGCAGTCGCGACACCACGACTGGAGCTTCGGCTCGCCGCGCCGCACCGGAGGAAAGGCCTCAAGCGGCTTCAGCTCGCCGCATTTCGTGCACGCTCGCATGAACGCGAGCGTGCCGACACCTCAACAGCGCGCGAATAGGACCGCCGGTCGGTACCGGAGTACCAGAGCTGCGACCCCGGAGAGAATCGAACTCTCGCCAACAGCTTCGAAGGCTGCTGCTCTATCCGCTGAGCTACGGGGTCAATGAAACAAAAGGTTACCGCCTCACGAGCGTGTACCACGCCGACGGGATTCCCTTGCCTTCCTCCACCCCGACCACGTCGAACGCGCCCGCGAACGTCACCCGTACATCCTCGGCGGTGAGCCCGACGGCAGGACCGCCGGGGGCGAACGCGTACAGCAGATACGTCCCCCCTGCGCGCACCACCCGAGCCAGGCCGGCCGCGTACGCGGCACGAGCCGTCTCGGGCATCGAGTGCAGGCAGCCGATGTCGAGCGCGAGATCGAACGGTCCCGGGAGCGCAAGCGCCGCCACGTCGCCGACGACGAACGTGCACGAGACACCCGCGTCGCGCGCCCGCCGGCGCGCCTTCGCGATCGCGCGCCCCACGAAATCGATGCCGACGGCATCCCAACCGTGCCGCGCCATATACACAACGTTCGTGCCCGTCCCGCAGCCGAGGTCGATCGCCCGGCCCGGCGGATGCGACGCGACGAACCGTTCGAGCTCCGGTGGCGTGACGCCGGTGTCCCACGGCGGCCGCCTTGGCAGCCAGTACCACAGGCCGAACCAAATGCGCCGCACCCGGCGAGACTAGAGCGAGGCCACACAGGACAACGAGGCCGACCCGCAGGACCCGAAGCAGAGCTCGCCCAGCCCGAGTAACGCGCGCCGGCCTCACCAAGCGTCAGCCACAAACGCCGACGACGTCCCCGGCGGGATCGCCGAGCCCCACAGCGACCGCGACGCCCTAGACCGAACCACTCGCGCCCTCAGCCTCTAATGTGTCGTAGGTGGCGACTCCGTTCCGCGCGCCTACGGCCAGCGATTCGGTGCTGCGGCGCGGTGACTTCATCGCGCCGGTCCTGCACGAGATCCACCGGGTCATCGTCGGGCAGGACTATCTGGTGAATCGGCTCCTCATGGGCATGCTGTGCAACGGGCACCTCCTGGTCGAAGGCGTCCCCGGCCTCGCGAAATCCCTCGCCGTGAAGACCCTCGCCGACACGATCGACGCCGATTTCAAGCGCATCCAATTCACACCGGACCTGCTCCCAGCCGATCTGAACGGCACGATGATCTACAACCCCTCGACCCAGAGCTTCAGCCCGCGGCTGGGCCCGATCTTCACCGACCTATTGCTCGCCGACGAGATCAACCGGGCTCCTCCCAAGGTGCAGAGCGCACTCCTTGAGGCGATGCAGGAACGTCAGGTCTCGATCGGGGGGCAGACCCATCCCTTGTCCGACCTCTTCACGGTGCTTGCGACCCAGAACCCCATCGAGCACGAGGGCACCTACCGCCTGCCCGAAGCGCAGGTGGACCGTTTCATGATGAAGGTCGTCATCGGTTATCCGTCCCCCGACGAAGAGCGAGTGATCATGGACCGCAACACCATCGAGGAGCCGGCGATCCCGCGGAAGCTCGCCAGCGCGGCGGCCATCCTCGACGCGCGCGCCGCCGTTCGGCAGGTGCACATGGACGATGCGATCAAGGACTACGTGGTCCGCGTCGTCGTCGCGACGCGCGACCCGCAGGGACCGAAGCTCGCCGATCTGAAGCCGCTGATCGCCTACGGCGTCTCGCCCCGAGCCACGATCTATGTCTCGCTCGCGGCGCGAGCACACGCGTTCCTTGACGGCCGGGACTACGTCCTTCCCGACGACATCAAGGCGGTCGCGCTGGACGTCATGCGGCACCGGCTCATCGTCACGTACGAGGCGGAGGCGGAGGAGATCACACCCGAGATGGTCATCGGTCGCGTCCTCGACAACGTAGCGGTCCCCTAGCGTGACCGCCGCGACGGCGCCGCAGCGGGGACACGTCCCGCCGGAGGTCCTCCGGCTGGTCAAGCAGGTCGAGATCAAGGCGCGGATCCTCGCTGACGAGGCGCTCATGGGGACGTACCGAAGCGTTTTCCGCGGCTCCGGGCTCGACTTCGAAGAGGTCCGCGAGTACGAGCCCGGCGACGATATCCGCAGCATCGACTGGAACGTGACCGCCCGCATGAACGCGCCCTACATCAAGAAATACCGCGAGGAGCGCGAGCTCAACATCTACCTGGCGGTCGACGTCTCCTCGAGCGCGTGGTTCGGGACCGGGGGCCTGTCCAAACGAGAGCTCGCCGCAGACGTCGCCGCACTGCTCGCGGTGACCGCGCTCCACAACAACGACCGCGTCGGGCTGGTCCTGTTCGCGGACGGGGTCCGCGAATTCATCCCTCCGCGCCAGGGCCGTCATCATCTGCTGCACATCATTCGCGAGCTCTTGTACACCGAGCCCCGCCGCTCCCGGACGGAGATCGCGAGCGTCGCGGACTACCTCGCGAACGTCACCAAGAAACGGAACGTCGTGTTCGTGGTCTCGGACTTCCTCGATGTGGACTTCGAGGCGCCGCTTCGGGCGCTCGGGCACAAGCACGATCTCATCGCGCTCATCCTGAACGACCCGCGGGAGGCCGAGCTCCCATCGGTCGGGCTCGTCGCGCTCGAGGATGCCGAGAGTGGTCGCGTCGGTTACCTCGACACCTCCGATCCGGCGGTGCGCGAGCGCTTCGCGCGGTCGGCGCGCGAACGCCGCGCGCAGCGGCTGCGCGCGTTCAGCCGCATGGGCATCGACCGCGTGGAGCTCTCGACGGAGCGACCCTACGTGCCGGCGCTTCTCGGGCTCTTCAACGCCCGATCCAGGCGCAACTGATGCGCGTTCTGGCCCTCGCGGGCCTGCTCCTGATG
This sequence comes from Chloroflexota bacterium, assembly GCA_005883775.1. Classification (GTDB taxonomy): domain Bacteria; phylum Chloroflexota; class Limnocylindria; order P2-11E; family P2-11E; genus 3-1-20CM-2-70-9. The sequence goes on from VBEU01000164.1 coordinate 11,642, forward strand.
CTGCTCGGATCGGTGGCGGCGGCCGACGGTCCGATCAACGTCGCCGCCTCGGTGGACAAGCACGGGATCACCATTGGCGATCCGATCGGGCTCGTGCTCGTAGTGGAGACCGATCCCGGTTATCTGATCACGGACAGCGGCGTCGGCCGCTTCATGGACGAGTTCGAGGTGCTCGAGGCGATCCCACCTCAGGTCACGAAGATCGCGGGTGGCAGGACGCGTTACACCTTCCGCTATCGGATCACGGCATTCCGTGTCGGCGATCTCGTCTTTCCGCAGATCAACGTCGCGTACCAGTCGCCGGCGGGCGTGCCCGGAATCGTATTGACCGCCGACATACCCATCGTCATCGCGACCGTCATCCAGCCGGGTGAAGCAACCGATGACATCAAGCCGGCGAAGCCACAGCTGCGGCTTCCCACCGCCACGCCGCAGATCCCGCAGCTCGCGCTCCAGGTCGCCCTCGCTGTCGTGGTGCTCGTGATGCTCACGCTCATCGTTCGCCAAACGCGGCGCGCCGCCGCCCGCCGTCCGAAAGACGCGGAGATGGACGAGGTGCTGCAGACGCCCGCGCAACGCGCGCTCGCCGAGCTGAATCGGGTTGCGTCGCTCGGTCTACCCGAGAAGGGTCGCTACGCCGAGCACTACGCGCTCCTGTCAAAGACGCTCCGGGCATACGTGCGCGACCGCTTCGGCCTGGCCGCGGGTGAGCGGACGCCGCGGGAGCTGCGCGAGGACATGCTCCGCGCCGGGATCGACCGCACCGAGATCGCGACGATCTACGAGATCCTGCGCGAGGGCGAGACCGCCCGCTTCCATCGGGCCATCTCCTATCCCGCGCGCGCCCAGCACGCGGTGCGGTCCGCGCTCGACGCGATGCGCCGGGCGGCCGTCGCCGAGCAGTACGAGCTCATGAAGGGCCAGCCGTCGTGACCGACATCACCTCGTTTCAGTTCGAGGATCCATGGATCCTCGCGCTCCTGGTTGTCGTCGGCGCGGGTCTCGCGCTGAATCTGCTGCGAGCGCGGCGGCCCGGCGCGGGTCTTCTCTTCTCATCGCTCGGACTTATTGGTGGAGGGACGCCGGGCTGGCGCGTCCGCTGGCGATGGGTCCTCATCCTCCTACGCGTTCTCGCTCTCGTAGCGTTCGTCGTGGCGCTCGCGCGACCGCAGCTCGTGCGCGCCTCGGTCGAGTCGATCGCGGAAGGGATCGACGTCGTCCTGGTCCTCGACACGTCGGGGTCGATGTCCGAGCGCGGCTTCGGCGGCTCCGCGAAGATCGACGCGGTCAAGCGCGTCGTCACCGATTTTCTCGGCGGGTTACGGAACGACCGCGTGGGCATCGTCGTCTTCAGCGGCGAGGCGATCCTGCTTGGCCCGCCGACGCTCGATTACTCCGCTTCGCAGAAGCTCGTCGAGCCGATCGAGACCGGCACACTCACCGGTGGTACGGCCATAGGCACCGGCCTCGCGACCGGCATCAACGTCCTTCGCGACTCGCAGGCGAAGTCGAAGGTCGTGATCCTCTTGACCGACGGCGAGAACAACGGAGGAGACATCACCCCGCTCGACGCGGCGAACATGGCGAAGCTCCTGGACGTCCGCGTGTACACCATCGGCGCGATAACCCTCAACGCCACGGCCGACCAGGACGTGAGCTCCGACACCGTCGACGAGCAGTTGATGCGCAAGATCGCCGAGGGCACCGGGGGCCACTACTACAGCGTCTCCGACGAGAACTCGCTCGCCGAGGTCTACCGCGAGATCGAGTCGCTCGAGAAGTCGCACGTCGGAACGCGGGACTTCATCGACTACCAGGAGGCGCAGCTGGGCTTCCTCGCACTCGGCATCGCAGCTCTCTTTGCCGAGCTCGCGCTCGCGGCGACCGTGTTCCGGAGGACCCCGTGAAGATCGCGCTCGCGCATCCGGAGCTCGCGCCGCTGCTGCTGGCGGCCGTCCTGATCGTGGCTCTCTGCGCGGTTGCGCTCGTACGGCGGCGCCGCGCGCTCGCCGCGTTCGCCGGTACCGGCGCGCGCCTCGCATCGGCGAGCCCCGCGCGGCAGGTCACCAAGCTGATCCTTGTCGGGGCGGGCTGCCTCCTCGTCGTGGTCGCGCTCGTCGGTCCCGAGATCGGCGAGGCGCCGCGGCGTGCCCCAATCTCGACGCTCGACACGATCGTCGCTCTCGACATCTCGCAGAGCATGGCCGTTCGCGATGTCGAGACCGATCGCCTTCACGTGGCGCAGCGCGCGATCGAGCTCCTTGGCCAGCAGCTGAGTGGGGGGCGCGTCGGCCTCACGCTCTTCGGCGGCTCGAGCGTGCTGCGCTATCCGCTGACGGCATCAACGAAGATCGTGGGCCCGGCGCTCGATACATCCGGCCACGGCTTCCACGTGCAGCCCGGCTCCTCGCTCCAGGCCGCGCTCGACGGCGCGGCCGCGCAGTTCCCGATGACCGCGGCCGATGACCTGCGGACCCGGGCGATCGTGGTCGTCTCGGACGGAGAGGATCCCGTACCGGACCTGCCGGTTCTCGATCCGTATCTCGCCCGGGGCATCCACGTCTTCACGCTCGGTATCGGCACGCCCGCCGGTGGCCCGGTCCCGGTCTACGACATAAAGGGCCAGTACCAGCAGATGCTCGTCGACGCGAACGGTACGCAGATCACGAGCCGGCTCGACGAGGCTCGACTCGTCAACCTCGCGACCGCCGGCGGTGGACGCTACTTCCACTACGAAAACGAAGGGACGGTCAAAACCCTCAGCGACGCGTTGCGCGCGACCGACATGGCCCTGGCGACGACCGAAGGTGGGCTCAGCGCTGAGGACCGGTACCAGATCTTCCTCGGCGTCGGCTTGGTCCTTCTCATCGCGGACTGGCTTTTGGGCGAGCGTCGGCCCATGCCGCGGCCGCGCCTTCCCCGCGGACGCGCCGCACCGCGCCGTCGCGTCCTCGGAGCCGTGAGCGCGCTGCTCCTTCTCGTGGTTGCCTGCGGGCCGGGCGACCCGATCGCGGACCAGCTCGATGCCGCGAACCAGGTCTTCCCGCACGATCCCGCCGGAGCGGTCGCCCGCTACCGCGATCTCCAAGCCAAACGTCCGACCGCACCCGAAATTTCGATCGACCTCGGTAACGCGCTGGCCGCACTCGGGGAACACGACCGGGCACTTGTCGAGTACGGCCGCGGGATCGATGCCGCGACGGGGAAGATCCGCGCGATCGCGTTCTACGATCGAGGGACCTCGCTCTTCCGCCTCGGACGGATCCTTGACGCGCGCGCGGCTTACGTCGAGGCGCTCCGTCTCGACCCGAACGATCGCGATGCGAAGTTCAACGTCGAGGTCATCGACCGCATCCTCGGCCAGCTTCCTCCGCAAAAGACAGCTCCGACGAGCTCGCCCGGGCCTGCGACCGAGGCGCCCGGGCAGCAACAGCCGGGCGGATCGCCCCAGGCGACGGCACCCGCAACGGGCTCGGGCAACCCGACCGGCACGCCGATCCCGGATGCTTCGGCGTCGAGTGGCGCCCCCGAGCCGGAGTCCGTCCAGAGCGCGCTCACCAACTTCCGGCGAGATCTGACGGTGGACGAGGCGCTCCGCCTTCTGGATGCGCTCCGTGGCGAGCAGCGTGGGTTGCCGGCGGTCCTCGAAGGCACGGGTGTGCGTCGAGGCAGTAACTTTGATGTGGCGTATTGACGCGGGCGTGGGCGGGTCAGGCGCGGCGCGCTTTCTGGCTTTGGTCCTGCTGGTGGACCCGTCAAGCCGAGCGGCATTTGGGGGGAAACGATGCGCATAGATCTGAACGCGAAGGTCAGGACGAGCGACGGGCACGACGCGGGGAACGTCCACCGCATCCTTGTGGATCCGGAGACGGAGCGCATAACGGGTTTCGTGGTCAGCACCCGCCGATTGCTCGGCCGAGACGTGATCGTCGGGGAGGACATGTTCGCGGCAGCATCGGCCGGCGGCGACACGATCACGCTCAATCTGAGCAAGAAGGAGCTCGACACCCAGCCGAGCTTCGAGGAAGACGACTTCGTCGCGCCACCTGCCGGTTGGTCGGCGCCCAATCTCGGCTACGCGATCCCGCCCCAGTCATTCCTCTGGCCCGCCGATTCCGCGGTCGCCGATATGGGCAGAGGCGAGGCGTCACGTCCCTCGATCAAGAAAGGCGACGCGGTCAAGGACCGCGACGGTGACGTTGTCGGCGTGGTCGAGGACATACGGTTCGACGAGAAGACCGGCGAAGTCTTGAGCCTCACGGTGAAGGCCGGCACCGGACTCGAACGCCTCTTCGGCGGCAGCAAGGTCGCCGAGATCTCGCGGGACGACATCCTGCGGATCGCCGAGGGCGAAGTGCGGCTGGGAGTCGACCGCGAGGAGATCGTCCCGAGGGAGCACGAGACCGGCACGCGTTAGCTCGCTCCAAAACAGTCCCGCGCGACGAACGGCGTCGCCAGAAGCAGACCCGTCATGAGCGCGACGATCACGATGAGACGGACGACCGGATTGTCGTGGGGCTCCTCGCCCGCCGATTCGTGGAGCACGGCTCGCGCGCGAGTGGCTTCATCCTCCGGCACCAGAACGACGAAGCGTCCGACGGAGAGCCCGCCAGCGACACCGAGCATGGCGTCATCTCGCGCCACGCGCGGACGCAGATGCTCGGCGCGCAGGGCGCTCGCGGCCACCTCGGCGTCGACCTGGCTCGCCGCGAAGTGGACGGCCACCTCGTTCACGATCCGGCCACCGCCGTGAGGGCGATACGGATCGCCGCGAGCATGACGACGACCGAGAGGATCGCGAGAAGCGCACGCGGTTGCGTGCGCACGCTCACCGCGGCGCCGATCGGCGATGCCACGAGGGCCGAGATGAACACGATAGCGGCGAGGGGTGGGTCGATCTGCGCGGTCGCGGCCTTTCCGATGAGCGCGGCGACCGCGGCGAAGAGGCCGATGCCGAGCGACGATCCGATCGCGATCCGCGGCGGTACTCGCAGGATGTAAACGAGCGCGGCGATGATGAAGGCGATGCCGCCGATCCCCACGATGCCGCCGAAGAAACCGAGCACGAGCGCGATGGGGATCGCGAGCCTTGGATCGGCGCGGATGTCTTCCGCGGGCTCATCACGCGGCGTGACCGGGAGCAGCAGCATGATGCTGCCTGCGAATGCGAGGATGGCGAAGATGATCAGGATGACGTTATCGGCGAGGTCGCGCGATAGGAACGCACCGACGACCGCCGCGATCGCGCTCGGCGGTCCCATGAGCCACACGAGGCGCGACGACACGTTGCCGTAGGAGCGATGGCGCAGCGTGCCGAGGGCGCTTCCGGAGATCGCCTGCACGATGGTGAGTCCGGTCACGATCTTCACCGGGATCGCGACGCCGCCGACGAGCGGCGGGAGGTAGAGGAGGAACGGCGTCAGCACGAGACCGCCGCCGATCCCGAGCAGCCCCGAGAGGAAGGACGCCACGAGGCCCGCGACCGCGGTGATGGCCTCGTCCGTCATCCGCACCTATATATAGGGGAGTGGTGCGCCTTGCGCTGGCTGCGGCGGTCGCCCTTGCGGCGTGCGCACCGATCGAGGCACAGCCCAACCGCACGTTTACGTTCGGTTCGTCGCCTTCGGCAACGGTTGCGGGAGCTACCTGGCGACGCATCGCGGACGTCACGACGCCGCGCAGCGAGGTCGCCTCTGCGGTCTTTCGGGGCGTCGTCTACGTAGTCGGCGGGTTCGGCGGCGGGAACGTGATCACGCGATGGCCGCCGGAGTCGACACGGCCGGGACGCCGGGCCTTTACGTTTTTGGTGGCAACGTGAACGGCGTCGCGGTCGCACGATCGTTTCGATTCTTCGGCGACCAGGGCTGGCGCGAGATCGCGCCCATGCCCGCGCCGCGCTCGCAGGGCGCCGCGGCCGCGATCGGCGGTCGCATCTTCATCGTCGGCGGTGCGCAGGGCGACCGCTTGGTCAGCCCGACCTTCGTGTACGACACCGCCGCCGATCGGTGGACCACGGCGGCGCCGATCCCGACGCCACGCGATCATCTTGCCGCCGCCTCGATCGGCGGACGCGTCTGTGCGGTGGGTGGGCGCCGACTTTCGGTCCTCCAAAACCTCGCCGTCTTCGAGTGCTACGACCCAACAACGGACAGCTGGCAAGCGATGGCCGATGCGCCAACTGCGCGCGGTGGGATCGGCGCGGCGACGATCGGGTCGCGCCTGTTCGTCACCGGAGGCGAGCAGCCGATCGGGACGTTCAAGGAGCTCGACATCTTCGATTCCGCGTCGGCCAAGTGGACCCGCGGTCCTGACCTACCGACCTCGCGTCACGGATTGGGCGTCGTCGCGGTGGGGAGCACGCTTTACGTGATGAGCGGCGGCCCGACCCCCGGCGTCAGCCAGACGGCCGTGTGCGAAGCGCTCGACGTTCGCTAGCATCGCGTGATCAACGCCGCCGGGGAGGCTCGCCATGAGGACTCGTTTGTCTGCGGTCACCGCCGTTATCGCGGTGCTCCTGACCGCGTGTGGCGGAACCCCATCCACGCAGCCGTCTGCGTCGACGGGACCGAAGGCCGACATAAAGGTTGGCCTCGCGATCTCCCTCACCGGCGCAGCGAACATCTATGGGCCGTCACAGCAGAACGGCGCGAAGCTCGCGATGGACCAGATCAACGCGGCGGGCGGCGTCGACGGCGCGAAGATCGCGCTTGTCGTCGAGGACGATGCGTCCGCCCGCGACCAGGGAATCACCGTGTTCCGCAAGCTCATCAACGAGGACAAGGTCGCGGCGATCCTCGGTCCGACGCTCTCCGGCGTGGCCGCGGGCGCGCACCCCGTCGCGCAGCAGGCCGGCCTTCCGGTCATCGCGATCTCCAACACCGGCGTTGGCATCGTCGGTAAATGCGACTACGGCGCGTGCGACTGGATCTTCCGCGCGTCGCTCGGTGAGGAGACCGCGCTTCCCGCCGCGCTCAAGGCGGCGAAGGACAAGCTCAATCTCAAGAAGGTCGTGCTCATGTTCGAGAGCGACCAGAAGTTCGCCGCGGACGGCGCCGACATCTTCAAGAAAGCGGCGGCGGACAACGGCATCACCATCGCGCGGACCATCCCGTACAAGACCGCGGACGTCGACTTCTCGGCGTTCGTGACCCAGGCGAAGGGCGAAAGCCCCGACGCGATCCTTGCGTCGGGTCTTGCCGGGACGGCCTCGAAGGTGCTCGTCGAAGTCGGCAAGCAGTTCCCGCAGGGGCTGCGTGTGGTCGGATCGAACGGCTTCAACTCGCCGGCCGTCATCACGGCCGCCGGCGCCGCCGCGCCGAACATGATCGTCGGCACGGCCTGGAACAAGGCCTCGACGGACAAGACCAACGCCGACTTCGTGAAGGCCTTCAAGGACAAATACGGGTCCGATCCAGATCAGTTCGCCACCCAGGCGTACACCGCGATGGTCGTGCTGGCCGACGCGATGAAGCGGTCAGGCAATGCAAGCGACAAGGCGGCGCTCAAGAAGGCGCTCGAAGGCACGAAGGATCTCGCGACACCGCTCGGTGCGTTCAGCTTCACGCCGGAGCACGATGTCAAACAGCCGGTCTTCGTGATGACGGTGAAGGACGGTCAGTTCGTCCCATTCAATTAACCTGACGCGCGTTGGCCGAGCAGCTCTATAACGCGATCTTCGTCGGCAGCATCTACGCGCTGTTCGCCGTGGGGTTCGCTCTGGTGTTCTCCGTCCTCGACATCCTGAATCTCGCGCACCCAGTGGTGTTCATGCTCGGCGCGTTCGTGGCGCTCTTCTTCATGTCGACATTCGGCCTCCCGGCGGCGCTCGCGGCGGTCGCGGCGTTTGCGGTGACGGGCATGTTCGGCATCTTCCTCGACCGTGTCGCATTCGCGCCCCTCCGCCGGCGCGGCGCCCCGCCGCTCTCGGCGATGATCTCGAGTCTCGGGTTCGCGATCGTCGTGATCAGGCTCATGGAGCTGCGGTACGGCCCCGATCTTGTGAGCTACCCGGCCGGTAGCCTCCCGCAGACAGTGCTCCAGATCGGCGACGCGCGGCTCGACGGCCTGCGCCTTCTGATCATCGGGCTGGCGATCGTTCTGATGGTCGGGCTCACGTACGTCGTGCGCGCGACTCAGCTCGGACGCGACATCCGCGCTCTCGCCGAGAACCCGCGGGCGGCGCGACTCCTCGGTGTCGACGTCGACCGCGCGATCGCCGCGACCTTCTTCATCTCTTCGGGCCTCGGCGGTGTCGCGGGAGCGCTGCTCGGGTTCGCGTACAACGCGATCTATCCGCAGATGGGCACGCCCTACGAGCTCAAAGCCTTCACCGTGATGGTCGTCGGCGGTATGGGCAGCCTGCCGGGCGCGGTGCTAGGCGCGTACATCCTCGGCATCGGCGAGATCGCAGCGCTCGTGTTCCTGCCGGCCGAGCTCGCCGAGCTGCGCGACGCGCTTGCGTTCGGGCTCCTCTTTCTCGTGCTCGTGATCCGGCCGCGCGGCCTACTCGGGCACCGGGTCGCGGACCGCGCGTGATGGACGCGCTCGCCGATTTCCTCCGCGTCTACCAGACGACGGTCGGCGTCATCGGCATCAACGCTCTGCTCGCGCTGTCGGTCTGGCTCACGCTCTACGCCGGGCAGCTCACGCTCGGCAACGCCGCGTTCATGGCCATCGGCGCGTACGGCTCTGCGCTGCTCGGGATGCGCATGGGAGTTCCGTTCCCGCTGGGCCTGACGCTCGGCGCGCTGCTCGCCGCCGCGCTCGCGCTGCCCCTCGGCCTCGCCGTCTTTCGGCTGCGCGGTGTGTACCTGGCGATCGCGACGATCGGATTCGGCGAGGTTCTGCGCGTCGTTCTGCTGACTGTGCCGTTCACCGGTAAGGCGCTCGGCCTGAATGGCATCCCGGCGATCACCGAGCTCTGGCACATCTATCTCTCGCTCGCAGTCGTGGCCTACGTGTTGTGGCGCGTGCAGGGCTCGACCGTAGGGCGCGCCTGGGCCGCGATCCGTGAGGACGAGATCGCAGCCGCGAGTCAGGGCATCGCGATCCGTCGCTACAAGCTCGCCGCGTTCGTCGCCGGCGCCGCGATCGCGGCGTGGGCGGGCGGCCTCTCCGCGCATCTCAACTTTTCCATCGAGCCCGGCGACTTCGGGTTCACCCGCGCGGTCCAGATCCTGGTCTTCGCCGTGGTCGGCGGGACGCCGAGCGTCGCTGGGCCGATCGTCGGAGCGACCTTACTCACCGCCCTTCCTGAAGTCCTACGACCCTTGAAGGAATATCGCGACATCTTCGCGGGGCTCATCTTGATGGGCGTGATCATCTATCTACCTCGCGGCCTGGTGACGCTCGCCGAGCTGCGCAAGACGCGGCGCCTGCAGGAGATCGGGGTGGCCGATGTTGCTTGAATGCAGCGGCATCTCCAAACGCTTCGGAGGTGTGCATGCCGTCGCGGAGGTCGACCTCGCGATCGCGCCGCAACAGGTGTTCGGGCTGATCGGCCCGAACGGCGCCGGCAAGACGACGCTCGTGAATCTCATCAGCGGTCATCTTCGCGTGGACAGTGGCGCGATCCGATTCGCCGGCGCCGACGTCACCGGCTTGGCGCCGCACACGCTCACCGCCCGCGGTATCGCCCGCACCTTTCAGGGCGTCCGGCTCTTCAAGGGCCTGACCGCGCTGGAGAACGTGCTCGTCGGAGGGCATGCGCGGATGCATTCGGATGCGCTGCGACGCCTCTGGCCGCGCGGCGCGTCGGACCGTTCCGATCGCGAGCGCGCTGTCCAGCTTCTCGAGCGGCTCGGACTGAGCCGGCCCGACGCCCTCGCCGGCGGGCTCGCCTACGGCGACCAGCGCCGCCTTGAGATCGCGCGCGCGCTCGCGTCCGACCCGCGCCTTCTCATCCTCGACGAGCCCGCGGCCGGGATGAACCCGGCGGAATCCGCGCGTCTTCGCGAGCTGATGCGCGCGCTCGTCACCGAGGGGCTCACCATCGTGCTCATCGAGCACGACGTGCGCCTTGTGATGGGCACGTGCGAGCGGGTCGCGGTGCTGAACTTCGGGCGCAAGATCGCGGAGGGCACGCCTCCCGAAATCCAGGCGAGCCCTGCGGTGCGCGAGGCGTATCTCGGGAGCGAGTACGCCGCATGAATGCGCCGCTCCTCGAGGTCGAGGAGCTCCGCGTTCGTTACGGCGCGGTCGAGGCGGTGCACGGCGTGTCGTTCCTCGCGAATGCCGGCGAGGTGACCGCGCTCATCGGCGCGAACGGGGCGGGGAAGTCGAGCACGCTCGCCGCGATCAGCGGCCTCGTGCCGGCAGATGGTCGTATCCGCTTCGACGGCCGCGAAATCGGCGGCGCGCCGCCGCACTCGATCGTTCGCGCGGGCATCGTCCAGGTGCCCGAGGGCCGCGAGATCCTCGCGCGAATGACGGTCGAAGAGAACCTGCTCATGGGACTCCGCGGCCGCGACCGCGCCGAGATCGCGTCGGCATACGAGCGCTTTCCGATCCTGCGCGAGCGCCGCGCGCTCCTCGCGGGAAGTCTTTCCGGCGGGGAACAGCAGATGCTCGCGATCGCGCGCGCGCTTCTGGCTCAGCCGCGCCTGCTGCTGCTCGATGAACCTTCGCTCGGGCTCGCGCCGATGATCGTGAAGCGCGTCTTCGACACGTTGGCCGAGCTGAAGCGACAGGGCGTCACGATGCTGCTCGTCGAGCAGAACGCCCTCCGCGCGCTGCGGCTCGCCGATCGCGCCTACGTGATGGACCTGGGTCGCATCGTCATGCGAGGCACAGGCCCCGAGCTGCTGCGTGACGAAGGCGTCGCGCGCACGTATCTTGGCGGCTGATTCCTGGGATGTGCCCGCGCGAACGCGCGGGAGCACGCGGCGCTCCTCCGCGATCAGACGAACAAGTTGCTGGGCGCGCGTGTAGGCGGTTGGATCGGTCGGCCCCGGTGCGATCACGCTCCGGGCCGTTCCCGGCGCCGTAACGCTCAACGCCCTCACCGAGACGATGATCAGCGTGAAAAGACCTGCGCTAGAGGCATCAACTGTTTGTCGCCTCCAGACTTGCTTCTTTCGGTTTGGGTGGAAAACTGCGGTTAATGAGATCCGTCCCACTTTCAGCTGATCCGAAGACGGACGATCCAGACCGAGGGCCGGTATGGTGGTTTGGGCGTGCGCTCCTCTACTTCGTGAGTGGCCTGGCGGTCGGCTTCCTGTTCCTCGCGGAGTTCGCATTCAGCACCGTCGCCATCGTCCAGTTCGCACTCGCGGTGCTCGCCGCGATTGGCATCTTTGGAGGACTGGGCGATCGGCCAAACCTGTCCATCTGGTCGAGCTTCGTGCTGGGTGCTCTCTCATTCCCGCTCTTGATCGATGCCCGCTCGGCTTTCCTGCCGTTCTGCCAGGATCTCGTCGCCTCCGGCATGGCCTGTGTTGCACGCGACTATCGAGGGCAGTTCACCGTCGAGCTTGCGAGCTCCCTCGCAGCGTGCCTCGGCACGGTGCTCTATGCGCGGCTCGGGTTGAGACGACATCAGCTCTAACGCAGCCCGAACGACAAGTGGGGATCGATGCGGGGCCGATTGCGCCTACATGATGGACCTGGGTCCGATCGCGATGCGAGCCACAGGTCCGGAGCTGCCGTACGGCGGGCTGAACAGTGTCTACGCCAACTCCATCTCGGAGTCCGACAACAGCTTCGGTCACCCTCGTCTCGTCGCGGCGCTACAGAAGAGCGCTAGCCTGTCGGCGTGTTCGGCCCCGTTCTCAAGGGGAAGCAGATCACTCTGCGGCCGCCTGATGAGACCGATGCCGCGCGGTTCGTCGCGTGGTTCGCAGACCTCGAAGTGACGCGCTATCTCGCGGAGCGTTTTCCTCTGTCGCTACCGCAGGAGGAGGACTTCATCAAGCGCATCGGTGAATCGAAGAACGATGTGTGGTGGGTCATCGAGGCTGAGGGGAAAGCGATCGGCGCGACCGGGATCCACGGCATCAACTGGATCAACGCGCACGCTACGACCGGCACGGTCATCGGCGACAAGAGTTGCTGGCGAAAAGGCTACGGGTCCGAGTCGATGGCCCTCCGTACCGAGTACGCGTTCCGGCATCTCAACCTGCACAAGCTGAAGAGCGGCGCGATCATGGACAACGAGCCGAGCAAGCGCGCACTGCAGAAGGCCGGATATCGACAGGTCGGTATCGAGCGCGAGGAATCATGGCGAGACGGCCGCTGGCGCGACCACTGGCTGTGCGAGGTCCTGCGCGATGATTGGGAGCGCGAGCACCCACGCTGATCGGCAAACCGGCCAGGAGCTCGTCTGGGCATGCGCCTGCCACGGGCGCCTATCTGTAGACCTGTCGCCTTTTGACCTCGCCGGGGCTCGACTACATCGGTTGACTCCCGATGAGTTGCCCAAGACAGGTCGGCGTCGGACGAACTTGTCAGAAAGCAGCGAGAGGGGTCGCTTCAAGTCTGGACAATTCAGTTCTCTTGTTCACGGCTTGCGACTAGTTCACGGCTTGCGACGCGTCAAAGCCACTTTGCCCGCGCCTAGGTCCGAGGCAGAACGTTGATCCAGACGTCTCCGGCTATCTTCCCTCCTGCACGTTCCGAGTGGAGGCGCCAACACCCGGCCGTCGGGAAGGTCACGCGAACCGCCCATCCATCCGTGCCTGTGGGCTCAATCGCGCTCGGATCGACGCGAGGTAACCGACCCCATGCACCTACGGGACCATTCGGCGCCTCCGCATAGACGTTAAACGCCGCGTTGCCGGTCATGCGGTATTGGAATGTTGTCTCGAGATCCGCGCGTATCTCTTGCGGCGCCCCGACGCGGATCGTGGTCGTATCGCCGGTCGATCCAACCAAGGCGCCGTCCGTATCGCGCCCTGACGTCGCAGATCCACAGAGAGGGACCATCGGTATGCCCGTCGCCTGTGTGGCCGAACTTCTAGACCCGGCGCATGCACTCACGAGAGCAGCGGCCAGAATCGCATAGGCCAGCCTCATGTAGCCAGTACAACAGGACCGGAAACGTCGTTCCCTTCAAGGACCCGGCGAACTGGCTCGGCCGCTAACCGGGCGGGCGTACAACT
>VBEU01000178.1 GCA_005883775.1 Chloroflexota bacterium
TGCATGAAGTAGCGGTACGCGATGACCAGACGATCCTCCTCGCGAAGTTTTCCGAGCGCCCCGAGCACGAAGGTACGCCGCTCGCTCGCCAGGGCCGCCTCCTCGGGCGACAGGGCCGTGTCACCCGAGGGGCGATCCTCGGCGACGCTGAGATCGACCGTCGGTCGCCGGCCGGCCGCCTTCCGGCGGTTCTTGGCCTCGTTCGCGACGATCCGCAGCAGCCAGGGTCGGAATGGCGCACCGGTACGGAAGCGCGCCAGCGCGAAATACGCCTTGGTGAAGCCGTCCTGCGCGGCATCCTCGGCTTCGGTCGAGAGGCCGGTTATGACGTACGCCGTCCTGGTGGCGAGCGCCTGGTAGCGCCTCACCAGCTCGCCGTATGCCTCGGTGTCTCCGTGCTGCGCGCGTTCCACGAGTACAGCGTCCTCCGCCGGCCGGCCCTCCACGGAGTCGGTTCTCACCCTTCGTACAACCATCTCGCCAAGCGGTTCCCGGCTCACGCCGAGACGAGGGACTCGAGCTCGCGCACCCGGCTGTCGATCGCGCTCCGATCCGCGCGTTCGATCCCGTCCACGCTGAAATCCTCGACGGCGAAGGAGGCGCACACCGTCCCATGCAGGACCGCCCGGCAGAGCGTGGGGTCATCGAGCGTCCCCGCTCGGGCCAGGTGCCCGAGCATCCCTCCCGCGAACGCGTCCCCGGCGCCGGTGGGGTCGCGCACTTCCTCGAGCGGATAGGCGGGCGTCCAGAAGATCCGATCCCTGGTCAACAGCAGCGCACCGTATTCGGCGCGTTTGATGACCACTGCGCGAGGGCCGAGCGCGAGGATCTCCCGTGCTGCCTTGAGGACGTTGTGCGTCCCGCAGAACTGTCGCGCCTCGGCTTCGTTCACGGTCACGATGTCCACGCGGGTCATGACTTCGGCGAGGGCCGCGCGCCGCCGCTCGATCCAGTAATTCATGGTGTCGAGGGCGACGGCTTTTGGAGCGCGCACCTGCTCGAGCATTCGCCCTTGGATCTCCGGAAGGATGTTGGCGAGGAAGACGAACTCGCTGTCCGCGAAGGCCGCGGGGACCGCGGGCTCCCAGTCGCCGAACACCCCGAGGTCGGTGTTGATGGTCTCGGCGGTCGCCAGGTCGTGGTCGTACTTGCCGAGCCACCGAAAGGACCGGCCCTTCGCATGCTCGACACCGGCGAGGTCGATCCCCTTCGCCCGGAGGCGCTCGAGGTCGCTCGAGCGGAAGTCGTCGCCGACAACACCCATGAGGCGGACCGGCGCATAGAGACAGGCGGCGAGCGAGAAGTAGGACGCTGCGCCGCCGAGAACCTCGCGGCGGCTGTCGTAAGGAGTGTGCACGTCGTCATAGGCGAGCGAGCCGACAACGAGGATGTGCGACGGCACAGAGAGGCGGATGTTAGTTGGTAGGCGCTGCCACGTTCGTGATCGTTATGAAGACGAAGAACGCGGCGGCCATGCCGAGGGCGAACCAGTCCGTTTGGAGCACGCGACCGTCGGCCGGCGGGCCGGGTCGCGCCGCCCAGTAGGCGTTCAGCGCACGCTGACCGAAAACGACGACCGCCGTGCCGGCGATCAGCTCGATCAGGTTGAATACCACGAAGAGAGGCTCGTTCGAGTAGTGCAGCCAGGTGACCCACCACACGGTGGTGGCGAGTGCCGCAGTGGAGGGATCGACCTTGAGCGGTGACCCGACCTTGGCCAGCAGCTGAGCGATCAGGGCGAAGTGCCGATACGCCTGCCAGGTGCCATAGCCGGGAATGAAGATCGAGGCGCCGTGGGCCGCTGGCTGCATGTTCTCGTCAGAGACATCGCGACGGAGCTCGGCCCACGACAAACCGAACCACAGCGGTACATAGATCCCGTAGGAGAGAACGGTGAGCGCGGCCACGAGCCATAGCGGGCGGCGCCGGGGCGGGATCTCGCGCTCCGCGCTCAGAGTGCGCCGTCCGCGCGAAGCTTCGCGATCTCATCCGCCGCGTAGCCGAGCTCGCGAAGGACCTCATCGGTGTGCTCGCCGAGGAGCGGTGGCGCGCGACGGACCGACCCCGGCGTCAGAGACATGCGGAGGGGAATGCCCGGCGCGCGTACGCGGCCAGCGACGGGGTGATCGACCTCGGCGATCAAGCCGAGATGGCGGACCACCGGATCGTTGAAGACCTCGGCCAGATCGTTGATCGGGCCGACCGGGACGTTGGCCTCCCGCAGCTTGCGCACCACGTCGCCCTTGGTCATGACGTGGACGCGCGCGGCGATGAGCGGAACGAGGGTCTCGCGATATTTGACACGGCTCGCGTTGTCGGCGAATCGGCCGTCGTCGAGAAGATCTTCAAGCTCGATCGCGCGGCATAACCGTTCGAAGAGCGCGTTGTTCGCGCAGCAGATATTCACGAACCCATCCGCCGCTCGGAATGTCTGATAGGGAACGATCGACGCATGGACGTTGCCCTCCGGACCCGGCACCGTCCCGTCGGCGAAATAACGCGCGGCCTGCCGCGAGAGCAGCGCGACCTGACCGCCGATCATCGTCGCGTCAATGACCTGTCCCTCGCGCGTCCGATGACGCGCCTCGAGCGCGGCCACGATCGCGAAAGCCGCGAACATCCCGGCGACCATATCCGCCTGGGGGACACCGACCATGACCGGATCGCTCCCGGGTGGACCGGTCAGGCTCATGATGCCGCCCATCCCCTGCACGACCAGGTCGTACGCCGCCCATGCACGCCCGGGCCCATCCTGACCGAACCCCGAGACGTGGCAGATCACCGCTCGGCGGTTCATCGAGCGCACGCGGTCGTCGGGGAAGCCGAGGCGGCTCATGACGCCGGGACTGAAGTTCTCGACGACGACGTCGGCGCGTTCGAGGAGTCGTTCCAGGACCCGCTTTCCATCGGGATGCTTCAGATCGCAGGTGACGCTGCGTTTGTTGCGGTTGATCGCGAGGTAGTAGGCGGATACGCCTTTTATCGAGGGCGGCGCCCATTCGCGTGTCTCATCGCCCGTGCCGGGCATCTCGATCTTCACGACGTCGGCGCCGTGGTCGGCGAGCATCAGCGTGCAGTACGGACCTGCGAGCGCGCGCGTGAGATCGACAACGCGAATTCCCTCAAGCGCGCCACCCTGGCTGCCGATCACCGCGGGCCTCCCCTCACCGAACGCCAGAGTACCGTTGAGGCGTGAGCGAACTTCTTCCGCTCTTCCCTCTGGGGTCGGTCCTCTTCCCGGGCGCGCTGATGCCGCTCCACATCTTCGAGCCCCGCTACCGCCTGCTGATCCGGCGCTGCATGGAGCGGCATCACCCGTTCGGGATCGTCCTCATTCGGAGCGGATCCGAGGTGGATCCAAGGGCTGAGCCGTACGACGTCGGGACCGAAGCGAAGATCGTCGCGGAGTCTCCGCTTCCTGACGGCCGCTCGTACATCGTGACCCGCGGCGAGCGTCGCTTCGCGGTGGAGAACCTTATCCCCGACGCCGAGCCCTATCTCGTCGGACAGGTCAGGTATCTGGATGAGGCCGACGGCGACGGCGCGGCCAGCCATGCGAGCGTCGCCCTCGAGGCGCTCGGGTCCTATCTGCTCGCGGTCGTCGCCGTGACGGACGACTCGCGCGGAGAGCGTGCGCTCGCCGACGATCTTCGCGACGCGCTCCCGAGAGACCTCGCGTACCGCATCGCCGGCAGCCTCGCGGTCGACGCTCCTCAACAACAAGCGCTGCTCGAGCTCGAGACGGCATCGGCCCGGCTCAAAGAAGAGACACGGATCCTGAATCGGGAGACCGAGCTCCTGCGCGATCTGCTCGTGCGCCTGCGCGAGCGCGGGGAGCGTCCGGAGCTCAACTAGGCGAGGCCGTCGGCGTAGCGGACGACCCCATCGGTAATGGTGGCGCGCACCTGCGCCTCGAGGAGCTCGCTCTCGTTGAGCTTCGCGAGATCACGATCGACGACGGTCGCGTCGCAGCGCTTGCCCACCTCGAGCGTTCCCCACTCGCGCTCCCGGCCCGTGGAATAAGCGGCGCCCGCGGTATACCCGTGCAGCGCCTCGTCCAAAGTGAGCCGCTGCGCCGGGAACCACGCATCGCCATCTCCGGGCCGCCGGCGCGCGACCGCGGCGTGGATGCCAAGCAGCGGATCGATGGGCTCGACCGGCGCATCCGATCCGAAGGCGAGCACCGCGCCGCGCTCGAGGAGCGTTCGCCACGGGTAAGCACGCGGCGTTCTCTTCGGACCCCAGTAGCGGTCGGCGAGATCGCGGTCGCTCGTGCAATGGATCGGCTGCATCGACGCGATCACGCCAAGCGCGCCGAAGCGTCCGAGGTCCTCGTCCCGCACGAGCTGCACGTGCTCGAGGCGCTGGCGCAGCGCCGGCGACGTGATTCGGGTCGGCGCCACGGCATCGAGGGCGACATGCACCGCGCGGTCGCCGATCGCGTGGATCGCGACAGCGAGGCCACCGGCCGCCGCTCGCGCGACATCGGTGCGAAGCTCGATCGGATCGAACGTGAGGATGCCGCGATCCTGGGTCCCTTCATACGGCTCCTCGAGCGCAGCGGTCTGCGATCCGAGCGCGCCGTCGGTGAAGAACTTGACGTGACCGAGCTGTAGCCATTCATCGCCCTGGCCAGTGCGCATGCCAGTCGCGAGGGCGGCCTCGAAGTCAAAGGGGGCGGTATCGCGGATCTGCGGCGGGGTCCCCGTGGTCGGGAGAGACAGCGCGAGCGATCGATGCGGGATGCCCATCACAGCGCGCAGCTTGAGATCGCCGCGGTCGTGCGCCCGCCGGAGTGCCGCGTAGGAGCTCGCCTGCTCGAGCGACTCGACCCCGGTGATGCCTCTCTTCAACGCCTCATCCTGCGCACGCATCGTCGCGGCGTCGCAGTCCGCCTCGGTCGCCGGTGGCACGGAGCGATCCGCGAGCTCGTTGGCGCGCTCCTGGAGGACCCCCGTCGGCGCGCCGGACGCGTCGCGGAAGATCGCCCCGCCCTCCGG
>VBEU01000179.1:0-5339 GCA_005883775.1 Chloroflexota bacterium
TCGGCGATGCTGTGCGGCTGGTCGAGGACGATCGGGTGACCGGCCCGCACCGAGCGGCCGACCGCGTCCGCACCCTCGGGTTCGACACCCACGATCCGTATCGTCGGTCGCGAGCTCCGGAGCGCGAGCGCGATGCCGGCGATCAGGCCGCCACCCCCGACGGCGACGATGACGAGCTCCACGTCCGGGAGGTCATCCAGGATCTCGAGACCGATCGTGCCCTGCCCGGCGATGACGAGTGGATCGGCGTAGGGATGGATGAGTGTCTTGCCCTGCTCCCGCTCGATCCGATGGGCGAGGGCGAGCGTGTCGTCGTACACGTCGCCCTCGAGTAAGACCTGGGCGCCATACGCCCGACACACTCGGACGATCGTCTCCGAGACGCCGCGCGGCATGATCACGGTCGCCGGCGCACTAAGCGCCGACGCCGCGAATGCGACGCCTTGCGCGTGGCTGCCGGCCGAGGCCGCGACCACGCCGCGACGCCGCGCCGCGTCGTCCAGCGAGGCGATCTTGTTGAGAGCGCCACGGACTTTGAAAGTGCGCGTCGGCTTGAAGGTCTCGATCTTGAGGTAGATTTCGGCGTCGAGGTCGGCTGACAGCAGCGGCGAGCGCTCAAGTGGCGCGCGCGGCAGATAGCGGTCCACGACGCGGCGCGCAGCCACCAGATCGGCGACGGTCGGCTCTCGATGCACGGCGCGACGATACTTCCGCCCAAAGGTGCGCACTTGGGGCGAGGAGCGCGATGAGGCGGTCGCCGCGCTACGCGCGGCGGGCATCCCGACGGCGGCCCTCGATGCGGACGTCATCCTCGCACACGTGCTCGGGGTGACGAAGGAGATGCTGTACGCGCATCCCGACACGGAGATGACCCTCGGCGCGGAGCGTCGTTATCGGGACTTGATCGAGCGACGCGCGAAGGGTGAGCCTGTGGCGTACCTCCGAGGCTTCAAAGAGTTCTACGGCCTCCGCTTCACCGTCGACCACCGCGTGCTCATTCCGCGCCCCGAGACGGAGACGCTCGTCGATGCAGCGCGCGAGGTCATCGCCGGTCGCACAGTCACCGTCGCCGACGTCGGGACGGGTTCGGGTGCCGTCGCGGTCGCCATCGCGGCGCACGAACCGACCGTGCACGTCATCGCGACGGACATCAGCGTCGATGCGCTCGTCGTCGCGCGTGAGAACACCCTACGCAACGGCGTCGCCGACCGGATCGAGCTGCGCGAAGGGGATCTCCTCGCGCCGATCGCGGAGCCCGTCGACCTCGTCGTCGCCAACCTGCCGTATCTCCGTGACGACACGCTAGAAAATCTCGTCGGGGAACGCACGTCGCTCGCATTCGAGCCGCGCCTCGCGGTGACCGCGGGGAAGGACGGCCTGGAGCTGATCTGGCGCGCGGCATCGGACCTCTCTCGCGTGCTCGCGCCTCAGGGTGCGGCGCTGTTCGAGATCGATCCGCCGTTCGCGGAACAGGTCGCGCATCTTCTTCAGTACTCGCTGGGCGGAGAAACGCGCGTGATCAACGACCTGGCCGGCGACGCGCGCGTCGTTGGGATCACCAGGCGCTGATGGCGCCGATGGTCAAGGCCATCGCGTTCGATGCGGCCACGTGGCGTGAGCTCGGCCCACGGATGCTCGAGCTCGAACGCCACGAGTGGCGCGCCCGTGCATTCTCGGAGCGCGAGATGCGATGGCAGGCGACCAACCGCGATGCCGTGGTCATGACGAGCTGGGACGGCCCGACCCTTATCGGATTCGCGGTCGCTGGACCCGCGTGGACAAAGGGCCGCGCCAGTCTTCTGAACGTGCTCATCGATCCCGCGTACCGTGGGCGCGGCCTGGTGTGGCCGCTCATCGCCGCCGTCGAGCGCGCGCTCGCAGCGCGCGGGATCCGCGAGCTCGATATCGACGCGCGTGTCGATAACGGATTCGCGGACGCGATCGAGCGGCGTTACAGGACCCGCGCGACGGTCATCGAGGCGGACCATCCGAGCCCATACGGTCCGCAGCGGACCCTCCGGGTCGATCTCAAGAGAGCAGCGCCTCGACGTCGTCGAACGCGCGCAGCACCGCGCTCTCGAACGCCTCGCCGTCCTGCCGCCGGACGAGGACGCCTCGCAGGCCGCACTCACCCGCCCACGCGATAGCGCGATCGGAGTCGTCGATGACGACCGCGGTCGCGGGATCGGTCTCGATGTCGGCGAGGATCGCGCGGTAGTACGCAGGACCCGCCTTCCATACGTTGAGCAGATCGCTGCCGTATACGCGACCGAACAGCTCGCGCGTACCCATCGTCTCCAGATATCCGACGACGTCGCTGTGCTGGTCGCCCGATGCGACGTGCAGCTTCAGTCCGCGTTCGCGGAAATTCCGAAGTCGTTTCACGATCTGTGGAGCGCGGATGTCGACGCGCCGGCGAACGTAATCGTGCGCCGCGTTCGCGATGCGATCCGCCTGAGCCTGGGGAGGTCGGGTACGACCGACCTCATCACACATTTCGTAGAGCCACTGACGCACGTCTCCGGTGTACCAGTCGCTGATCGAAGTCGAGAGCGCGGTCACGTGAGCATCGCGATAGCGCTCGAAGGCGCGAGACGCCGCACCGACGTTGGCGTCCTCCCACGCTTTCGGATCGCCTCCGAGCTCGGTCGGTAGGAACTCGCCGAGCAACCGCCGGTACTGCGGACTCAGCACCGTGTTGTCGATGAGCACGCCCCCTTTGTCGATCAAGAGCGTGGTGATCTTGGCCATAGCTCGTCGCTTTCCCCACCGACACGGTGTACGGACTCTCGGCTGGTCACGAGCACGTGCGCAAGCTCTACGGCGCGAAGGACCGTCCGAAGGAGAAGCGCATCCCCGTGCTGCTCTCGGACATCGGAAACCTCGAAGCGAGCGCGATCGTCACGCCCATCGCGCGTGCCCTCGCCCACCGCTTCTGGCCAGGCCCGCTGACCATCGTCCTCGTAGCGCCGCGACGGGGAACGATGGCGTTCCGGGTTCCCGACCATCCGCTCGCCCGGCGTCTCATCGCGGCGAGCGGAGGCGGTCTGCCGGTCACGAGCGCGAATCGTTCGGGTGAACCCGACGCGAGGACCGCGCAAGAGGTGATCGCGCAGCTGGATGGTCGCATCTCGCTCGTTCTCGACGGTGGCACGACACCCGGCGGCCTCTCCTCGACGATCGTCGACTGCACCACGGACCAGGTCAAGATCCTCCGAGAGGGCGCGATCAGTGTGGCCGAGATCGAGAACGTTCTGGCGACCGTCGCATGAAGATCGGGATCGCCGCCGATCACGGCGGC
Organism: Chloroflexota bacterium; assembly: GCA_005883775.1. Lineage (GTDB taxonomy): Bacteria > Chloroflexota > Limnocylindria > P2-11E > P2-11E > 3-1-20CM-2-70-9. The sequence goes on from VBEU01000179.1 coordinate 3,302, forward strand.
CAGCGCCTCAAGGCGTCGGTCGTCGAGCACCTGAAAGCGTCAGGGCACACCGTTTTTGCACTCGGGCCTGAGACGACCCCGGACGACGATTACCCGCTGATCGTGCGTCCGCTCGCGGACGCGATCGCGCATGGTGATGTCGAACGGGGAATCTTCTTTTGCGGCTCGGGCATCGGTCCTGCGGTCGCGGCGAACAAGATCGCGGGCGTTCGCGCGGCCATGGTCGAAAACGAGTGGTCGGCGCGCGACGGGGTGGAGCATGTTGATGTGAACTTGCTGACGCTCGGCGAGCGCGTGATCGGTGAGTCGCTCGCAAAGAGCATTGTTGACGCGTACCTAGGCGCGCGGCCCGAGGGCGGGCGCCACGAGCGTCGACGGAAGCAGATCGAAGCGATTGAACCACGACCTATGACCACGGCCGACGGAAGTTCCCGAATACGGAGGGACGTATGAGCTTGTTATCGCAATACCTCGAGCGCATCGGTGAACATTCCCCGGATCCTGCGCCCACCGCTTTGTACGCGATGCTCGATCACGTCGCGACCGTGTCGCCGAGCGTCGCAGCCGCCATCGTCCACGAATTCAACGATCAGCGCACCAACCTGAAGCTCATCGCGAGCGAGAACTACTGCTCGCTGGCTACACAATTTGCACAGGGAACGCTGTTCACCGACAAGTACGCGGAGGGTTATCCCGCGCATCGGTTCTACGCAGGGTGCGAGAACGTCGACGACGTCGAGAGCGAGGCGGCCCGGCTCGCGTGCGAGATCTTCGGCGCGGAACACGCGTACGTGCAGCCGCACTCTGGCGCCGACGCGAACCTCCTCGCGTACCTCGCGATACTCACGACGCGCGTCGAGACGAAGATGCTCGAACAGCTCGGCGTCGAGGACCCGACAAAGGTCGCCCGAACGGACTGGACGCGCATCCGCGAGGCGACGCACAACCAGCGTCTCCTCGGACTCGACTACTACTCGGGTGGGCACCTCACGCATGGGTACCGTCACAACTATTCGAGCCAGCTTTTCGATGCGTACACGTACACCGTCGACCGCTCGACGATGTTGCTCGATCTCGACGAGATCCGTCGGCAGGCACGCGAGATAAAGCCGCTCGTGCTCCTCGCGGGATACAGCGCGTACTCGCGAAAGATCGACTTCGCGAAGCTCCGCGAGATCGCCGACGAAGTCGGGGCCGTACTCATGGTCGACATGGCGCATTTCGCAGGGCTCGTGGCCGGTGGCGTCTTCGAGGGGAACTACAACCCGGTGCCGTTCGCTCAGGTCGTGACGACGACGACGCACAAGACGCTGCGCGGTCCCCGCGGCGGGATGATCCTGTGCACGTCAGAGTTCACGGAGGCCGTCGACAAGGGGTGCCCGATCGTGCTCGGTGGTCCGTTGCCACACGTCCTCGCCGCGAAAGCGGTCGCGCTGCGGGAGGCGAGCCAGCCCAGCTTCCGTGACTACGCGCGTCGCATCGTCCAGAACGCCCAGGCCCTCGCCGAGGCCTGTGTCGCGCAGGGTATGGACGTACTCACCGGTGGCACGGACAACCATCTTCTGCTCCTCGACGTGCACAAGAGCTTTGGGCTCACCGGGCGCCAGGCGGAGTCGGCGATCCGCGAATGCCACATGACCCTCAACCGGAACGCGCTGCCGTTCGACGCGAACGGGCCGTGGTACACGAGCGGGCTGCGCGTGGGCACGCCTGCCGCGACGACCCTGGGCATGACGCCCGCCGACATGCGCGAGGTCGCCGCCGTCTTCAAGCTCGTGCTCGCGAACACAAAGCCGACGATCATGCAGAAGGGGCCCGAGGCCGGCCAGCCGAGCCGTGCGCGCTTCCAGGTCGCTCGCGCTGCCGGAGAGGCCGCGCGGGAGCGGGTCGCGGCACTCCTCGATCGCTACCCGGTGTATCCGGAGATCGATATCGATCTCCTTCGCTCGGCGGCACGTGAGTGGGGAGAGCCTTCGAGGCCAACGGCCGCGGCCGTCCACTGAGCAACGCGCAGCTCCATGTTTCGGCGCACCCTCTC
>VBEU01000179.1:5356-9966 GCA_005883775.1 Chloroflexota bacterium
GAAGCGACGGCCGATCTCCCGACCGAGCCTCGCGAGGTGAAGACGCCACTCGCGGTCTCGAAGGGGGCCCGGCTCAAGGACAAGGTGGGACTCATCCCCGTTCTTCGCGCGGGAATCGGGATGGTCGAGGCCGCGCTCGAGCTGATGCCCGAGGCGCAGGTCTGGCACATCGGGCTGTTTCGCGATGAGCGGACCCTGCGGCCGATCTCCTACTACAACAAGCTTCCATCGTCGGCGACGGTGCAAGTCTGCCTCGTCCTCGACCCGATGCTCGCGACCGGTGGCTCGGCCACCGAAACGGTCGACATCCTGAAGAAGTGGGGCGCGAAGCGGATCAAATACGTCGGCATCATCGCGGCGCCGGAAGGGGTGCGCGCCCTTTCGAGCGCGCACCCCGATGTTCCGATCCATGTCGCCGCGCTCGACGAGCGCCTCAACGAGAAGGGCTACATCGTCCCCGGCCTCGGCGACGCCGGAGACCGTCAGTTCGGGACCGGCTAGCTTCTCGGTCTAGCTGCAGCTCCCACTTGGGTTCCAGTCTTTGAACATGCCGTCGGGGTTGTGCTGCCAGATCCAGGCGTGGAGCTCGTAGAAGGGCGGTAGTCCGTACCGGTTCCCCATGGGGATGAGCTTGAGCGGCTGGTCGAACAGCCTCGGGGCCGCGGTATTTCCCGCCATCAACCATGCGCCCTGGAAGACGATGTACTCCACTGCGACGAGGCGGAGCTTCCCGTTCGGGAGCGGCTGGTAGACGAGAGCTTCGGGCTTCGCGGGATCCACGACGGCGTCGCCGAGGGCCGACCCGTTCACGTAGTGAATGCCCATCACGCCGATGCCGGGACTCGTGATGCAGGTGATGCCGGCCAGGTCGCGGACGAGGATCTTGTAGCCCGCGTCGTCCGCCGCTGCCAGCTGGTGGAAACCCGCGGTGGCCGCACGTGCGGTGCTGAGGTCCGCCGCCCCCGCGTTCGCGGGGGACGGCGTGGCCAGCAGCACGATCGCGATGGTGGCGACGCCGACTAGCGTCCGTGTCCTTCTTGCGAACATCTACATACCCTCGGTGACGGGGTAGATCTCGTCGGCGACGAGGCCGTGCGCCTCTTTGTGGACCCGGTTCGCCGCTTCGGGGTTCGGCGCGTCCACGAGGCAGAAGATCTTCCCGTTCTTCTCGTCGAACCAGTAGCGCAGGTACTGAACGCCGTACTTCCCCTGTGTCTTCACGTCGGCCATGTGAGCGTCGGCGACGTCCTTGGCCTTCGCACCCGCGGGGGCCTTGCGGTGCACGTCCATGTAAAGCGGCATCTGTCGTCTCCCTTTTCTCGGTGTCCGTGCCGGCAGGGAGAGTTCTAGGAGACGACCGTGTGGCGGCCCGTGTGCGGTGGCGTGTGGCTTACCGTGTGGGACGGCGAAAAACGCCGGAGGCGCTCCGCGAGTTCGGGCATCAGGCCCGCGAGCGCGATGCGCAGGCCGCGCTCGATGTGCTCTTTGTCTTTTCCGCCCTCGACCTCGACCAGGTCCGCGAGGATCGCGGCGACGATCCACCGATTGCCCTGCCCCAGCTCTTCGCGGGCGAGTGCCTCGCGCAGAAGACTGAGCGTCCGGTCGCCGTCGTTCTTGGCACGGGCGATCAGCCCAAGGCCGCGGAGCGCGAGCGCCTGCCAGCTCGGGTTCTTCGTCTCCTGTGCGATCGTCAGCGCGCGCGTGAACCGCTCCGTCGCGCCGTCGAGGTCGCCCTCGGCCAGCCGCGCGTCACCCGCTTGCACCAGGGCCCACGGCAACGTGGGCAGGAGTCCCTCGCGCTCGGCTCTCGCCACGGCCGCGTCGGCAAAAGCCTTGCCCTCTTCGACGTTGCCCATGCCTACGAGAACGCGCGCAAGCACACCCATCGCGAGGGGTGCCCACCCCAAAGCGGGCAGCGCCGCGCGGAGATGTTCTTCGGCGGCGGCGTACTCGGAGCGATCGGCGTGGCACACGGCGAGCATCGCTCTGGCCCAGCCCGCCTCTTTCGTGTCGCCGATGTCCTCGGCGAGGCGACGAGCGCGGCGGAACGACGCCTCCGCCGCTCCGTAGCGACCTTCGATCGCCGAGATCCGGCCGCGCTCGGTCTCGATCTGAGCCAGCGCCGCGCGGTCGCCGAGCTCGTTCGCGAGGCGGAGCGCCCGTTGAAGGTGGCTCATCCATTCGCGCGCCGTTCCGAGCCCGCCTCCGGTGTACGTGGCCGACCCAAGGATCAGCGCCCGCGCCTCGAGCGCACGGTCGCCGGTCTCGCCTGCCTGGCGCGCCGTACGCAGCGCGATATCTCGCGCGCTCGCGAAGTCGCCGGCCCAGAAGCGGACCCTCGCGATGTCGAGCAAGGCACGCGCCTGCACGTCGAGGCGGAGCAATGGCTCGGCAGCGGAGCGGGGCGCCCGCTCCAGCGGGCGCGAGATGGAGGCGGGCGGTTCTATCGCGAGCTCGTCGCGGTAACGGCGCGTGAGCCCAGCGACGTACGTACGCGCGCGCTCGCGATCGCCGCGCGCGGCGTGGATCTCGACGATGAGCTCGTGGAGCGCATCGTCGAACGGTTCGCTCCGCAAGGCTCGCTCCGCCAGAGCGAGGGCGCGATCAGGCTCGCGATGGGAGAGCAGCGTTGCCGCCCAGCGAAGCGCGTCTGCGGCCGAGGTCGCAACCCGGGCGCGCTGGACCTGAAGCCACGTGTCGAAGGAAGGAGCCTCTCCGAAGCTCATCCCTTCGAGAAGCTCTCCGCGCACGAGGTCATCGATCGACGTCTCATCCCATTCGCCGCGCAGGAGCTCGCCCGCGTCGACCACGAGTACCTCGGCGTCGATCTTGATCCTGCCGTCGCGTTCGCCGATCTCTGCGGGAGGGTTCACCGCTTTTCGCACCTGACTCAACGACCAGCGCACCGCACCCAGCGGGTCATCCGCCTCTGACCACAGGAGATCCGCGAGCTCGCGCCTGGTGGGAGCGCGCGGCTCGAGCAGCAAATAGGTAAGAAGCGCCCACGGTTTGTGGCCCTCGAGCCGGCGTGACTCGCCGTCATGCTCGAGGCCCGGCCGTCCCAGAAGCCTCACGCGCAGGGGCATTCGGTGCCGAGTCTAAGAAAACGGTCTGGTCTGGAATGCCGAATGCGTAGGAGTCGTTATCGTGCCCGCGGTGTCCTCCACCTCTGTCCTTCTTGCGGGTTCAACGCTGCTTGCGTTCGCTTTCGGGGCTATTGCGACGCCACTCGTCGGCGTACTCGCTCGCCGGCTCGGGATGCTGGACATGCCCGGCGGCCGGCGGGCCCATCCCCGCCCCATCCCGCGCCCGGGGGGTCTCGCGATCGCGATCGCGTTTGGATCCGCGATCTTCAGCTTCTGGCTGATCGACCGGGTCGCCGGGCATCCGTTCCTGATACCTGAAGAGGTGCGTTCCTCGCGATTCACGCTGATCGCGATCGCCGCGGTGCTCGGCATGGCCATCGGCCTCGTTGACGATTTGCTCGAGCTCCGCGCGCGCTGGCAGTTCCTTGGGCAGGTCGTCGTCGCAGCCGTGATCGTGTTGGCAGGCATTCACATCGACTTCGTCAACGATCCGCTGTCGGATCGTCTGATCGAGCTGTCGTTCCCTGTCGCGGTCGTGTTCACGATGCTCTGGATCGTCGGAATGAACAACGCGCTCAACTTCATCGACGGTCTGGACGGTCTCGCCGCCGGTGTAGCGGCGATCGCGGCGGTCACGCTTGGTGGACTCGCGCTTCTCCCCCAGGTCTCGGAGCCGTTCGTCGCTTGGATGGGCTTTTCGCTCGCGGGCGCCATCGCCGGGTTCTTGCTTTTCAATTTCCATCCGGCACGGCTCTTTCTCGGCACGACCGGGGTCGTATTCCTTGGCACGATGCTCGCTGTGCTTTCGATCTTCGGCACGGCCAAGGTCGCCGCCGCGCTCCTCGTGCTCGGTGTCCCGATCATCGACACGTTCTACGTGCTCATTCGTCGCGTGCTCTCGGGCCAGCCGCCGTTCGCGCCCGACCGCGGCCACTTTCACCATCGGCTCCTTGACGTGGGGCTGACGCATCAGCAGGCCGTCCTCTTGATCTATGGGATGACCGCGCTCCTTGGCACCCTCGCCTTCATGACGAGCGGGCGCGGGCAGATCGCCGGGTTCATCGGCCTCGCGGTATTCCTCGGGATCCTGGTGATGGCGCTGGCGCAGCGAAGCTCGAAGGCCGAGGAGCTTGACCCCGGTCTGTACCGAGAGGAAGCCGATCGCTTTTAAGGGTTTTAAGGGAAAGCTTCTCGTCGGAACCTGCTCGTGGACCGATCCCACCCTGATCGAGTCGGGCTGGTACCCCGAGCGGATCAAGGACGACGCCGACAAGCGCTTGCGCTACTACGCCGAGCACTTCCCGATCGTCGAGAACGACGCCGCGTTCTACGCGCTTCCGTCGCAGAAGCAGGCGCTCCTGTGGGCCGAGCGCACGCCTGACGAGTTCGTCATGAATTTCAAAGCCTTCGCGACACTCACCACGCACCCGACCGATCCCAAGCGCCTCCCCAAAGACATTCGCGAAGCTTTGCCGAAGGAGACGGCCGCGAAGCGACGCGTGTATCCCAAAGACTTTCCGAAGG
>VBEU01000180.1 GCA_005883775.1 Chloroflexota bacterium
ATCGGACGCAGAAAACCGTCAGGTTGTATTCCGCCGATCAGCAGCGCGACGAAGATCACGGCGCCGATGATTCCGGCGACCGGTCGCGGCTCGAGCGTCCAGCGGTCGACTCCGGTGCCGAAGAGCGCGAGCACTGAGCGGAGCTGACCGACGATGAGGAGCAGGGTCGCGAACACGAGCGCGGCCCCGGTCACCGGAGCGAACTGGTAGGCGATGAGCTCCATGAAGAACCGCCCGGGGAATCCGAGGAGCGGCGGCGCGCCGATCATCGCGAAGCCGCCGACGACGAACGCGAGGGCGGCGAGCGGCGCCTTCCGCGCGGTCGGGCGCTCCGGCGCGCTTCGTCGCTCGAGCGTCCCCGCCGCGAGGAGCTGACCCGACGCGGACGCCCCGGTCACGATGACGCTCGCGAGTGCGCCGATGATGCCGGGACCAGAGAGCGTCGCGATCCCGACGAGCGCTGCGCCGAGGTTCGAGATCACTGAGTAGACGACGAGCCGGCGCTGATCCGGCGCGCCGCTCGCGAGGAAGGCGCCGCCGACGGCCGAGGTCAGTCCGATCCCGTGCAGAAGGTCCTGGACCTTCACGACCTGGACGATCGCGGGCAGCAGGCCCGAGAGCGTGAGGATCTCGACGAAGGCGATGAATGTCGTCGGGACGAGCACGCCGAAATACAAGGCCAGCGCAGCCGGCGGTACCTCACCAGCGAGGAGCGCCGCATGCGTGTGGAACGGGATCGCGGCGAGGAGCAGCGCGAAGGCGACGACGAGCACCACAACGAGCAGTACGAAGGTGTTCGCCGGCTGGTCGTGGGGGAGACTCGCCGCGAGCGCGAGCGCCGCGATGCCGAGACAGCCCCCCAGCGCGACGAACCCGAAGTGACGGGTCGCGGCTTCGACGGAGCGATTGCGATGCACCTGGAACGTGAATGAACCGACCGGCACGAGAAGGCCGAGCACGAGAAGGCCGAAGATGGCAAGGGGCGCCGTCAGAACGAGTACACCGACCGATGTCGCGCCGACGGCGAGGGCGGTGGGAAAAAAGTTGTACGCGGGCTCATCGAGCCACACATCGAGGACCAGAAGGAAGAGCGTCGCGAGGATCACGCCCGATGCGAGACGGCCGAGGCCGCTCTCACGCAGATCGAGATCGAGGATCGTCCCCGTTGCGTCCGGCGGACTGAGGATGACGAGCGCGAATGCCGCCGCGATCGCGACGAGCGCGAACGGACCGACGATATTCAGACGTTTCCGGAGCACGAAGGCACCGCAGGCCGCTATCGCGAGGACGAGGGGCGCCGCCGCGATGGTCAATTCTCGCGCACCACACGCTCGTTCACGATCAGGAATCCGCCCGCGAGCGCGATGACGACCTCGACCCAGCCAAGCAACAGTGAGAGCCCGAGCTGCGGCACGGTGAGAAGACGCACGAGGAGCTCGACCCCCGTGATCATGAGGATCGCCCCGAGCGATCCGCGGACCGGGGTTTGGGCGGTGACGAGGATCGCCACGCCCGAGGAGATGAGCCAGAAGGCGGCGACCTGCGCGGTGACTCCGCTCGGATCCTCGCCGATGAGTGGAGGAACGATCACGGTCTCGCTCGAGGCGGTACGCAGCGTGGCGAAGCACGCCGCGGTCGCGGCCGCCGCCACGATCGTCGCGAGCCAGAGGCGCCACCCGGGATCTTCGCCGTATGTCCGGTCGCGCGCGGCGACGTAGAGGATGCCGCAGGCAACGAGCGCTCCGCAGCCCTCCACCGCGAGTTGGGTGACTGTGAGCTGCCCCGCCGTCAGGACATTCGCGGCGAGCGACACACCGAGCAGGGCGACCGCCGAGTAGCGCAGTTGCCGCGAACCATTGGCGGCGAGCGTCGCGAGCGCGACGACGCCGAGGGCGATCACCTAACGCGTCGACCAGACGAGCAGGGCGACGATGAGCACGGCGGCGAGCCACACGCCGGCCCGCTGCTCGAACACCGCAAATCCGGCCGACGCGACGGTCACGGCCCGCTCAAGCGCGCGAAACGCCGCGGCGCCGGCGGGCACCGGGTCGGCGGCCCAGACGAATCGCTGGAGCCGCGTGGCGAGGGCGTCCAGGTCGGGCAAAAGCGGTCGCACCATGCGAGCCGCGATGACGAGGATCGTCGCGACGACGACCGTCCCTATCGCAATGACCGGATCGATCGGATCGAGCGGCCGGTGAAGGACCGCCAGCGCGTCGGGGATCGGGAGTGACAGCAGGCTCGCGACGAGCGCGGTGCTGAAAAGTGCCGCGACCGCGGCAGCCATGTCCAGATCGGGCGGAGCTTCACCTTGAGCGAGACGGCGACCGGCGTGCGCGAGCTCGAGGAAGAGGACGACCATGATCACGAGGACCGCCGCAACGGCGGTCGCTGGATCAGCGGCAGCCGCCGCGCCCGTCGCCAGACCGATGACACCGGTCACGGTCCACACGCTTGTCGCCATGATCGCGATGTACGCGCGATGCGGCGGCATCCACACGCTCTCGAGGAGAGCCGCGAACGCCGCGCTCACGAGGATGAAAAGCCCTGAGGCGAGTGCGATCGGCGTGCCGACCGCGAATGCGATCCAGAGGGTCGCCAGCGTCACGTCGTGCCGCGCGACCTCCCACTGCTCGGGCAGGGCAAGCGAGACCGCCGCCGCGTAGAGGACGGTGAGGCCGGCCGCGGCGAGGACGATGTAGCTCCAATGGAGCTCGTCCCATCCCGCTAGGACGGCGGCCGCGAGGATGGTCGTGATCATCCCGCTGCGGGACGCGCGCCCGCGAGCGCGGGCGCGGAGCGCGAAGGCGACGAGCACGAAGCCGAGCGTGACCAGTCGAGGCATGAGCCCAATCAGCGGGAGGCCCAGATTCGACAGGTCGATATTCGTCGCGCCGAGAACGCGGAGCAGCAGAATCGACGCGGCGACGCCCGCCGGCATCGCGAGCAGCCCGCGGAGCGGTTCGCGTTCCGCCGCGGCGAGCGCCTGGGCCGGTTGATAGCGCCATGGCACGAATGGGTACAAGCCCGCGAAGAGCGCGGCGCCCGCGGTCGCGGCAAGCACCGCGCCGGGACTGATGGCCGATGGCGAGATCATGTCGAAGGCCAGCGACGCGCCGCCCTGACGCGCGATGAGCAGGGCGGCGACCACGAAGCCCTGTATACCGACCGCGAAGTACGCCGCGATGCGCATCGCCGAGGGTGCCGGTGCGACGAGGAGCGTCGCGAACGCGGTCACCGCCGCGAGGACCGCGATCGCCACCGCCGCCGCGACCAGGTCGACCGTCACCACGACGGCGATGAAGACGAATCCGATGCCGAGCGCAAGAGAAGGGAGTAAGCGGGGCGAGGCTGCCGAACGCGCGTTGGCGAGTAGCGCGGCGGCGACATACGCGGACCCCGCGGCGATGGCGATCGTGGCGAGGCCATCGAGGCGATAGGAAGCTTGGATGGTCGGTCCCCCGGCGGCCGACCATTCCCATAGCGCGCGACCCGCGGCCAGTGCTGGATCGCTGAACTGATAGAGAAGAAGGGGCGATATGGCGCCTAAAGTGGCGACCAAGAGGGCGCTCGGCACGCGCCATGCCTGGGCGATGCGTCGCGGGGCGACGAGCAGCGCGACCAGCGACAGAGTGATCGCGGCCGCGAACAGCGTGATTTCCGCTCGCACTATCACCCCGAGGTAAGGTAGCCGAGGTGGATCTAAGACTCCTCCCGCAGCAGCAGCTCAAAGTCACGCCCAAGCAGATCGCGGCGAACTACATCCTTCAACTCAGCTCGCTTGAGCTGCAGGACGTCATCAACCAAGAGCTTCAGGAGAATCCCGCGCTCGACCTCGAGGAAGTCCAGGCATGCCCGTTGTGCGGCCAGCCGCTCGCCGGCCGTGTGTGTCTCAACTGCTTCGGTACCGGCAAAGGACCGTACAAAGGGAGCGATGATCTCGAGACCGAGCCGCTCGAAGGTACGAGCTTGATGCAGCGCGACGAAGAAGAGGACGAGCTCGATCCGATCGTCCGCGCGGAAGCTGAACAGACCCTCGCGGAGTATCTCTCCTGGAACACGCGCGTGCTGCTGCCGAAACGGTTGCATCCGGTCGCCGAGTACATCATCGGAAATCTCAACGACTCCGGCTATCTCGAGATGGCGCTCGAGGACGTCGCGAAGACGATGAAGGTCTCGCTCGCCGACGCGACCGAGGTGCTGACGACGATCCAAGGCATCGAGCCATGGGGCATCGGCGCTCGCGACACCCGCGAGTGCCTGCTGATCCAGATCGACCACCTCTCCGAGATCGGCGAGGAGGTCCCTGCACACGCACGTGCGATCGTCGCCGACCACCTTCGCGAGCTTGGGGAGCACAAATTCGGCGACATCGCCCAGGCCCTGCGCATCAGCCGCGAGGATGTCCAACAGAACTGGGATTGGGTGAAGCAAAGCCTCAACCCTTATCCGGCTCACGCCTTCGCTGCAGGCCCCGACGGCACGAGCATCGGCGGCCGGCAGGTCGCACTCAGGCCCGATGTGATCATCTTCAGGAACGAGAAGGGCGACTTCGAGGTCGAGGTCATCGAGTCGCGGCGATTCTCGCTCCGCGTGAACCCGGTCTACCGTCAACTCGTCGGACAGCTTCAGGCCGCGCGGAGCGCCGGCGCCGCCGCACCAGCGATGACCGACGACGAGCGTCAGCACATCCGCCAATACGTCACGCGCGCGAAGTTCTTCATCGACAACATCAACCAGCGGCGGCAGACGATCGGACGCATCACCGATGTGATCGTCGATTGCCAGAAGGATTTCCTCGAGAGGGGTGTCCAGTCGCTCCGCCCGCTCACGCGCGCCGAGGTGGGTGAGCGCATCGGCATGCACGAGTCGACCGTGAGCCGCGCGACCGCCGGGAAGTTCGTGCTTCTGCCGGCCGGTGAGGTGATCCCGTTCTCCACCTTCTTCACGGCATCACTCGGTGTGAAAGATGTCATCA
>VBEU01000165.1 GCA_005883775.1 Chloroflexota bacterium
TGTCGGGATCGCCCTCGATTTGCAGAAGCTGCGTCTTGCCGTTCGCTTCCTTCGTGTAGGCGATGAGCGCGCACCCGACAGCGCAGTACGGACAGATAGAGTGCACCTCCTTCGCCCCTGAAATGCGAAGGTCCAGCGCACGTTTTTTCGCCGCGGCGACATCGAAACCGAGCGGGTTGGCAAGGGGAACGAGCGCCATGCCGGCGGTGCCGGCGGCTCCGAGCTTCAGGAACTCACGTCGAGTGATTTCCGGCATCGGACTTGGGACTGTTCTACTCCGGCAGTTTTGCGTCCGCAAGGCGGACGCTAGATTTCTCGCCTGATGAACGAGTTCTTCGAATCCCTCGGCAAGCGCTGGCGCAAGGCGGCAGAGCGCCGCGGCGCGAAGATCGAGCAGCCGGAGCTTGATGAGAAGGTCGCCGCCGAGATCCTCGAACTGGCGAGAGTGGCCGCCCATACGAAGGAGCGTCGCTTCGCGCCGCTCGCGACCTACATGGCAGGGATCGCCGCGGAGAGATTGCGACTGTCGAAAGGCGCCGACGCCGATGACATCGCTTCATTGATCCGCGAAGTGCGCGAGGAACTCGAGCGTGAGGCACCCTCACCGCCGTAAGCGCGACGGGTCCTGTCCCGGGCTCGGGGCCGTGCGGTCGCCGCACCCTCCCCGCCTACCGCGTCATTCGCTTCGCTCATGCCGCGTGGCGGGTCCCTGGGGCACCCGCGGCTCGTGCACAACCCGCTCGCCCGTGCCACCCGTCGCGCGTCGCCTGTGGGCTAGGCGAGCCCCTGGCGCAGGGCTGCACCCGCGTCATCGAATGCTTCACTCGCCTCCGGCAGCACTCCTAGAAAGCTCATGAATCCGTGGAACATCCCGGCGTAGCGCTTATAGCTCGCTCGGATCCCAAGACTGCGCAGCTTCTCGGCGTAGGCCTCGCCGTCGTCTCTGAGCGGATCGCATTCGGCGGTGATGACGAAGGCCGGGGGCAGCCCATGTAAATCCGCGCGTAGCACCGAGGCGTATGGCTCGTTGGCGTCGGCCTCGCTTCGCACGTAGTGCCGGCCGAACCACTCCATGTCCGCGGCCGTCAGTCCGTAGCCTTCCGAAAACTCGCGGTGGGAACCGGCTCGCGAACTCAGCTCCGTCACGGGCACGGTCAGCAGCTGGAAGGCGATCTTCGGACCACCGCGATCGCGGGCGACAAGCGCGGCCACCGCGGCGAGGTTGCCTCCGGCACTCGATCCGCCCACCGCGATCCGCGTCGGATCGATCCGCAGATCCGCTGCGTTGTCAGCGGTCCAGCGGACCGCGGCGTACGCGTCCTCGACCGGGCCGGGAAACTTCGTCTCAGGCGCGAGCCGGTAACCGATCGAGATCACGACAGAGCGCGACCGGTTCGCAAGCGCGCGACACGCCCCGTCGGAGCCTTCCAGCGACCCAATGACCCAGCCGCCTCCGTGGAAGTAGACGAGCGCGCCACGGAGGGCGTCCTTCGGTCGGTAGATGCGGATCGGCATCGGCCCGCCGGGCCCGGGGATCGTCCGCGCGGTGACGCTCGCGACCGCCTCCGGCGCGGCAGCGAGCGGCTCGGGACGTCCGCGCGCTTCCGCCGGGGTCATCGTCGGCAGTCGCGGAAGCGACGCGAGCTGATCGACGATCGCGCGGGCCTTCGGGTGCAGCTTGTCCTGCGCTACCGCCATCCCTACCTCCCGACGCGTTCCGGCGACGTGTATACGTTGAAGCGGTCGTCGCGAAGGAATCCCACGAGAGTCATCCCGAAGCGTTCAGCGGTCGCGACCGCGAGGCTCGACGGAGCGCCGACCGCCGCGAGGATCGGAATTCCTGCCGCGACCGCCTTCTGCACCACCTCGTATCCGGCGCGTCCGCTCACCGCCAGCACCGACCGCGCGAGCGGCAGCCGGCCATCGAGCAGGGCCCGCCCCACCACCTTGTCGACCGCGTTGTGCCGGCCGATGTCCTCTCGAAGAAGCTCGATCTCGCCTCTCTTGTTGAACAGCCCGGCCGCGTGAAGGCCTCCCGTCGACTCGAAGATGCGCTGCTGCTCGCGGAGACGGTCGGAAAGCCCAGGCAGCATGGCGGCGTCGACCGTGAGCCCACGCGGGAGAGTCGCGAAATCGAGCGCGAGCGACTCCACGGTCGTGGCGCCGCACACCCCGCATGCGGAACTGGCCAGGAATGAACGCTCCGGCCGGCGCCGCGCAGTCGGGCTCGGCGCTGATGCGTACGCGGATAATGTCATCGAGCGACCGGACGACCTGCTCGGCCCAGAGGAGTCCGAGCGCGAGCTCGAGATCGTTCCCCGGGGTCCGCATGACGATTGAAAGGGGCTTCCCATCGAGCGACAGCTGAAGCGGCTCCTCCGCGGCGACCTGATCGCGATCCTCACGCCAGTCGCCTGCGCGCCAGCGCGCGATTTGGACCGGAGGAGCCTGCGGACGCGGCACGGCTCGATGCTAGGGGGTCGCTAGCATCGGCTTGTCATGAAGATCGGAGTCGAGCTGCGCGACGAGCACCACGACCCGGGTGAGACGTTCGCCGACGCGCGAGCCCTCGAGGCGGCTGGCGTGGACTCACTGTGGGCCTCCGAGAGTGCATACAGCGATCACACACTGCTCCTCGCCGCGATCGCCGCGGTGACGTCGCGAGTGCGAATCGTCTGGGTGAAGGGTTCCAAGACCGCGGCAATAGAGAGCCTGGATCGCCTGTGCCGCGGGCGTCTCGCGCTCGCGGAGGGCGACGGCGATGAGCTCAAGGTCACGGACGCCGACGCCGAGGATGAACGCTGGGTGCGTATCGACTTCCCCAAGGATCGGGCTGCGTGGAGAGAGCTCCGCGCAAAGCATGAAGCGGACGGCGTTGCTGGTCTCGTCCTTTTGAACAACCCGCGGCTTCTCGATCTCGTGCGCAACCCCGACGTCGAGGACGATCGCGCGGATATCCGACTCGCGTTCGGTTAGCGCCGCGTCTACGCCGCCCGGCGCAGCGCGCCTTGCACGTGCCATGAGTCCGCATCGGGCGCGATGAAGAGCGTGAACATGATCCCGTAGTACGGCAGGTGGCCGATCAGCTCCGGAAGCCCGAAGACTACGAGTGTCACCGTGAACAACGCGAAGCCGATCGCCATCACCGGACGCGTGATCTGCCCGGAGAGGATCACGACGCCGACCACGAGCTCGGTCATGCCGGCCAGCCAGATAAAGACGGGGTCACTCACCCCGAGCGGTCGCAACACATTCAGGAAGGGACTCTGATCGAGCAGCGCCTGAGCAAGCGGTGGATCGAGGAGCTTCTCAGTGAGCGCCCCGTACGCAATCCCGAATCCCATCGCGATCCGAAGCAAGGTGATCGCGGCCTCCGGCGCCTTGCGGTGCTCGATCGCGCGATCGGCGTGGCGGCGCACGTCGAGCGACACCGGACCGGGGCCTGCGATGAAGAGGAAGATCGCGATCCCGAGGATGTGGACCTGCTCGAGGATGCTCTCGATGCTGAACGGGACCATCGCCACGATCCCGAGGACAGCAAGGAGGATCGCCGCGTAGCGCGTGAACAGCCCGGCCAGCAGGAGCAGGCCACATGCCGTCTCGACTCCTCGGAGCGCAAGGCCAACGGAGTCCTGACCGAGAACGAGCGAAGGAACAAAAAGCCAGTTCGCGGCCGCGGCGGCGATCAGGGCAACGCCGAGCGCGATCCGGAGCGCGAGCGGGCCCGTCTTCGCATAGCGCTCCAGCGAGCGGATCGCCTTCGGCTCGGGCACGTGATGCTGGATCAGATAGGCGACCCCAGCCGCACCGATCGCCACAAGGAATGCGGCGATGACCGGGCCGCTGAGGAGAAGCCCGTACTGGGTCGGATGAGGCCGCGGATCGGTGAACCACTTGACGTGCAAGAGGATTCCGGCGAAGAAGGGCCTCACCGGTAGGTCTCGGGAGCGTGCCGCCAGCGCGCCCAGCTCGCCGCGTCGTGGCTCGTGAAGACACGGTCGAGATCGTCGCCCACGAGCGAGCGGATCAGCGCGAGCGAGTTTTTCGCGGCCGCTTCATCCGGCGCGCGGATCTCACCACGGGCGAGGTTCTCGCGAGTGAAGGCCGCGTCACCGCAGAGGACGACGCGGCCGGTCTCCGGCAGATCCACGACCAGCGACTGGTGACCGGGCGCGTGTCCCGGCGTTGGCACGACCTCGACGCCGGTCGCGACGCGTACTCGCCCCGTGACGGGCATATACGTCAGTTCAGGGATGTCCCAGTACACGCCCGGGAAGTTCGGCTTGCCCTTCGCGAACGCGAGGTGGTCTCCCTGGACGATGAAGGTCGCCTTCGGAAACGCGCCGTTGTTGCCGGCGTGGTCAAAGTGGAGATGGCTGTTGACGACGATGGTCACATCGTCAGTGCGAACGCCGAGCGCGGCAAGCCGGGAAACGACAGCATCGTCTTTTGCCATCACGACCTTGAGGCTGCCAGGACCGAACGTCGCCTCGGGTCGCTCGATATGCACCGGATGAAGACCCGTGTCAAAGAGGACGTTTCCCTCAGGCGTTCGCAGCAGTGCGGACCACACCGGAGCGAAAGTCTTCTGATCCGTGGCGCCGGGAACGAACGACGAGGCCCCGATTTCGACCCCGCCAGTGCGGAAGATCGTGAGCTCGATCACGTGACGCTCGTCGCCTCGTGGCGGCACCGATTCACCCGCGCAGGAGCTCCTCGACCGCGGCATACGGATCGAGCGAACGTTCTGCGACCCGAGCGACCGCGGCGGCGAGGCGCGATTCACCGACGCGACCCGCCAGCTCGCGCAGCAAGGCCTCCTGCAAGAGCGCTTCGACCTCGCTCCTCGCGGCCGCGCGGCGGCGCTCGAGATACTCGCCCGATTCGCGCGACCACGCCCGGTGCTTGTCGATCGCGTCGACGAGCTGCGGCAGGCCGTCCCCGGACTGCGCCGACGTGCGCACGATCGGCGTCTTCCAGGGCCGATCCTTGGCGAGCGACAGCATCTGTGCCAGGTCGCGCGCGGTCTCGTCGGCGCCGGGGCGGTCGGCCTTGTTCACGACGAGCACGTCGGCGATCTCGAGGACTCCGGCCTTGATCGCCTGGATGTCGTCGCCAAGGCCGGGCACGGTGACGAGGCAGACGGTGTCAACGACGCGGATGACATCGACCTCCTCCTGCCCCACCCCAACCGTCTCGACGAGAATGACATCTGTCCCGAGGGCGTCGAGGACGTTGACGACTCGCGCTGTGGCCCGCGCGAGACCGCCGGCATGGCCGCGACTCGCCATGGACCGAATGAAGATGCCCTCATCGAGAAATCGTTCCCGCATTCGGATCCGATCGCCGAGGATCGCGCCTCCCGTGAATGGACTGGAGGGATCGACTGCCACGATGGCGACGCGCGAGGCGCGTTCGCGGTAGGTGCCGGCAAGACGATTCACGAGAGTGGACTTGCCGCCGCCGGGCGGGCCGGTGATCCCGACGATCTGCGCGCGACCGGTCTGCGGGTAAAGGGCCCGCATCGCCTCGGCGGCCCCGGGCTCGTCGTTCTCTACGACCGACACGAGGCGCGCGATCGATCGCTTGTCACCGCCACGCGCGCGAGCAAGTAGATCGACGGTAGCGGTCGCCGCCATCAGTCGACGTGCAGGAGCTCGCGGGCGATGACGATCCGCTGGATCTCGCTCGTGCCCTCGCCGATCTCCATCAGCCGCACGTCGCGCAGATGGCGCTCGATCGGGAAATCCTGAAGGTAGCCGTACCCGCCGAGTACCTGGAGCGACGAATCGGCTGCGCGGGTCGCGGCCTCGGAGGCGTAGAGCTTCGCCTTGGACGCCGCGTCGGTGAACCGCAGCCCCGCGTCCGCAAGGGCCGCGGCGCGGTGCACAAGCAGACGGGCGGCGTCGAGCTCGGTCCGGGCACGCGCGAGGCGCCACTGGATCATCTCGAAGTCGGCGATCGGTCTTCCGAACTGCCGGCGCTCCTTCGCATATCCGATCGCGATCTCGAGGGACGCGCGGCCGAGACCGATCGCGAGAGCTCCGATCCCGATGCGCCCGCGGTCGAGCACCCGCTTCACGTCGTTGAAGGCTTCCCCGTCGCGCCCGATGCGATCCGGCGCGGGTACGCGGCAATCCTCGAGCACGAGCTGCGCGGTGTCCGACGCGTGGAGGCCCATCTTCTCCTCGCGGCGCCCCACGCGAAGGCCCGCGGTCCCGCGCCGCAGGCCGAACGCCGACACCTTGCGCTCCCCGGCGCCGGCGAGGACCACGGCGAATCCGGCGATGGACCCGTTCGTGATGAATTGCTTGGTCCCCGACACCATGTAGTCATCCCCGTCGCGGCGGGCGCGGCTTTGGACGCTTATGGCGTCAGAGCCGGATGACGGCTCGGTGAGAGCCCAGCATCCGAGGTACTCGCCGCGCGCCAACGGTGGAAGCCACCGCCCCTTCTGTTCTTCGCTCGCCCCGATCAGCAGGTGACCGATGCAGAGCGAGTTGTGGGCGGCGATCGTCAGGGCGACCGATCCGTCGCCCGCGCCGAGCTCCTCCATCACGAGCGCGATGGTCAGCATGTCGAGCTCGGCGCCCCCGTACTCGTGAGGAACCGCGAGCCCCGTGAGGCCGAGCGCCGCGAGCTCCGGGAGAAGCTCCAGAGGAAACTCGCCGTTCTCGTTCCACCCGGATGCCTCCGGGACGATCCGCGACCGTACGAAATCGCGGACGGTGTCCCGGACGAGGAGCTGATCGTCCCGATACGAAAAGTTCAAATGCTCAGCGCGCCGCGGTCGGGTAGTTTCGGGCCTCCGGGATCGTCGGCAGGAGCTCGTCCACCATGCGCTGGTCTTCCTCGAGCACGCCCCGGTCGACGTTGTACGCCGCCTCGCGCGTTTTCGTGATCCGTTCCCGCTGGTCCGCCGGAAGCTGCACGAACGCCTTCATGCGCGCCGCGGTGAGCCGCTTGCGCTCCTCGCGATTCTGGATGCGCACGAGCTCGCGAAGCTGCGGCGTCAGCGCCCCGACGCGCGCCGTGTCCACCGGGATCGCCGCGATCAGCCCGAAGCGTTGCTTCCAGAAATCGATGAGCTCCTGCTCGCTCTTGCCCACGAGTGCCGCCAGACCCGCGTCGACCGGTCTCTCGTCCTTCTTCGCCATCTTCGTCCCCCTTATCTCTCGCGCGATCTCTCTATCGTGTTCGTGCCCGACGTCCGAATCGACGGGCTGCCGTAGGGCCGGGTTCTCCTGGTATGTCACGCGGCCGCGCCTCGCTTTCGCGGTACCGCCTCACGCACGTACGTGGTGATCTCTTCCAGCGACGCCCCCGGAGGAAAGACGCGCTCGACGCCCACTTTCGAGAGTGCGGGCCAGTCCGCTTCCGGGATGATGCCGCCGCCGAAGAGAAGGACGTCGTCGAGGCCCTTCTCCTTCATCAGCTCGCTGACGCGCGGGAAGATGTAGTTGTGCGCGCCCGAGAGCAGCGAGAGGCCGATGGCGTCGGCGTCCTCTTGCAGCGCTGTCTCGACGACCTGTTCCGGTGTCTGATGCACACCGGTGTAAATGACTTCCATCCCGGCATCGCGCAGCGCCCGTGCCACGACTTTCGCGCCGCGATCGTGCCCGTCGAGACCGGCCTTCGCGACGACGACGCGGATGGGCCTTTTCATAGCGGAATGCCGAGCTCCGCGAAGTGCTCCTCCCAGTGGAGATAGGTGTAGTACGGCATCGTGCTCGAGATCCGCTCGTCGACCTCGCCATCGCCGAGACCGCGAATGGTCTCAACCAGCCGCCGGTATGAGGTGTCGAGCTCGTCGAGCATCGCCTCAGGACCGACGAGGTCGTGTGTGCGCACGGAGACCTCGTTGAACGCCAGGATCGTCTCCTTGGTCCAGCCGGTCGAGAATTCCTTCGTCCGCATCTCGCGGACCGTCTGCTCCATCCATCCGACCGCGTGCGCGACGACATCTTTGTAGGTCCATCCGCTCGATGTCGTCTCCATGAGACCCGCGCGCCCGCGCTCGCGAATCGCTGCGCGGAACGGCTTCCAGATCTGCTCGATGCGCTCGACGAACTGGTCCGATGTCTGCGGAAGGACCGCTTCGATCTCGCCGAGGTGCTCAGAGAAGTGGCCGTAGGTCTCGCCGACGACGAGCCGCAACGCGAGGAAAGGCACGTCGCGATCGGACGGAAGCGCGCTCACCGCATCAACGACGCCTTTATAGGCTGCGTCCAGCCGCTGGATAACATCGCGCGCAGATCGCGTGAGCCCGCGCTGCGCCTCGCGACTATTCTCCCCGTCCACGTCGGGACCCGGGGTACGCCGGCCCTGAAGACGGTTCGGGAGCTCCGGCGGGACCTGCTCAAGCCAATACGCGACATGACCCAGCATCCCCTTGTACGTCCAACCGGACGAGGTCGTCCCCGACAGCGCGGATAGGCCCAGACGATTCACCGCGCGGCGGAAAGGACGCCAGCCCTCGCGCATCTTCTCGAGGAGCTGGGCCGGGCGCTTCGGGACGCCCGCGATGACCTCGTCGAAATGCTCCGCGTAGTGCCCGTAGGTGTTCCCGGCGACGACGGCGATCACCCAGTCGTCGTTCCCGTGGATCAGCTCCGCCGTGAGCTTCTGGATCTCTTCGACGATCCGATCGTGCGCAGCGTCGAGCTCGCGGAGCACGTCGCGCGCGTCACGGCCGCGAGTCCGCTCGACCACCGCGGCGTTGAACTCATCCGTGTCGTCCACGCCTGGTTGGGGCGCGCCGCTCTCGCGGAGCTTCGCCAGCCGATCCGCGGTCCGTGCCTCCCACGCCGCGGCGTGCGCGGCGAGGTCCTTGTACGTCCAGCCAGTCGCGGTGCGCTCCTCGAGTCCGGACAACCCGATCGCGCCGATCGGCCCGCGGAAGTCGATCCAATTCGTCTGCACGAGACCGACAAGGTCATCGGCGCTTCGGACTGCCGCGCCGATGTCGCCGTAGTGATCGGGGTAATGCCCCGTCGTATTCCACTCGACGATCTCGAACGCCAGGCCGTCGGCATCCTGGGGAAGCGAGCCGACCGTCTCGAGAAGACGGTCGTGCGCCGCCGTCCACCTCGTGAGGAGCTCCTCGGTGGTCTTCCCTTGCGCCTCCTCCGCGGCGCGCGCGTTGAAGGCGTCCACGTCGTCGTACAGCTTTGGGTCTTCGCCACTTTCGAGTACGCCGGCGACGCGCTTCGGGACCGTCTCCTCCCACGCCGCAAGGTGTGCGATGTTCTCGTTGAGACTCCAGCCCGTGCTCAGCTCTTCCGTGAGTCGCTCCGGCGGCAGTGCCTCGATCGCGGATCGGAGCGCGCGATAGCTCTGGCCGATCTGGCGGAGCAGGTCGGGCTTAGAAATAACCGGGGTCGTGGTACTCACCAAAGACCTCCTTCAGGACAAGTACCTGCTCGCCGACGCTTGCGTTTGCCCGCGCGCACTCGACAAATCGCGGCATGAGCTCGTCGCCGCGCTTGGCTGCGTTGCGGAGTGCGTCAATTGATTCATTCCACCGGCCCCGGTCGCGGGTCTTCCGCGTTTCCGCGAGCCGCGTGATCTGCTTCTGCTCGACCTGGGGGTCGATCGCGAGGGTCGGGATGGGTGCCTCCTCGCTCGTGGCGTATTTGTTGATCCCGACGACGATCTTCTCCCCCTCATCGACCTGCTGCTGGAAGTGGAACGACGCCTCCGTGATCTCGCGCTGGGGATAGCCGCGCTCGACCGCCTCGACCATGCCACCCATCTTCTCGATCTCGCCCAGGTACCGCTCGAAGCCGCGCTCCATGCGCTGCGTGAGCGACTCGACGTAGTACGAGCCCGCAAGTGGGTCGATCGTGTCGGCGACACCGGACTCGTGTGCGATGACCTGCTGGGTCCGCAGCGCGAGCGTGACCGCTTCCTCCGTCGGTAAGGCATAGGTCTCATCGAGCGAGTTCGTGTGGAGCGACTGCGTGCCGCCGAGAACCGCCGCGAGCGCCTGCAGCGTCACGCGGACGACGTTGTTGTACGGCTGCTGCGCGGTGAGCGAAACGCCCGCGGTCTGCGCATGCGTCCGCATGAGAAGCGCGCGCTCGTTCCTCGGGTGGTAACGGCGCTCGATCTCGCGCGCCCAGATGCGCCGCGCCGCGCGGAACTTCGCTATCTCCTCGAAGAAGTCGTTGTGGACGTCGAAGAAAAAGGAAAGGTGCGGCACGAAGTCGTTCACGTCGAGGCCGGCTGCGACGCCCCACTTCACGTACTCGAGCCCGTCGATGAGGGTGAACGCGAGCTCCTGCAAGGCCGTCGCGCCGGCTTCGCGGATGTGGTAGCCGGAGATCGAGATGGTGTTCCACCGGGGCACCTCGCGCGAGCCGTAGCGGAACGTGTCGACCACCAGGCCCATGGCGGGCTTCACCGGCACGATCCACTCGCGCTGCGCGATGTACTCCTTGAGCGCGTCGTTCTGGATCGTGCCCCCAAGGCGATCGAGGGGGATCCCCCGTTTCTCGGCCGCGGCGAGGTACATCGCCCAGACGATCGAGGCCGGTCCGTTGATGGTCATCGATGTCGTGACCCGGTCAAGTGGAATGCGGTCGAAGAGGATCTCCATGTCGTGCAGCGTGTCGACGGCGACGCCCTCCCGCCCGACCTCGCCGCGCGAGAGCGGGTCATCGGAGTCGCGACCCATGAGCGTCGGCATGTCGAACGCGACCGAGAGTCCGTCGACGCCGTGCTTCAGCAGGTAACGGAACCGCTCGTTGGTGTCTTCAGCGGACCCGAACCCCGCGAACTGACGCATCGTCCAGAGACGTCCGCGGTACATCGAAGGCTGCACGCCGCGCGTGTACGGGAATTCGCCGGGGAAGCCGAGATCGCGGTCGGTGTCGAACCCTTCGAGATCGTCGGCCGTGTAGAGGGGTTCGATCAGCTCGTCCGAGAGCGTCGAGAACCTGTTCTTGCGCTCGGGGTGCTTCTTGACGGCTGGCCCGTACATCTCGTCGAGCCAGCGCTGTTTGCCGGTTTTCGTCTTTTCGATCGTCATGCGGCGAGCAGCGAGCGCGCGATCACGATGCGCTGTATCTCGCTCGTCCCTTCGTAGATCGTCGTGGCTCGTCCGTCGCGCGCGTAACGCTCGACCGCGTAGTCACGCATGTAGCCGTTGCCGCCGAGTATTTGCACAGCGGCGTGCGTGGCGCGCTGGGCCATCTCGCTCGCGTAGAGCTTGGCCATCGCTGCCTCGCGTGTGAATGGACGGCCGCGATCGCGAAGCCACGCCGCGCGGAGCGCGAGGAGGCGCGCCGCGGCGAGATCGCTCTCCGCCTTCGCGATGCTGAACCGGAGTCCCTCGAAATCCGCGATCGGCCTGCCGAACTGCCTCCGCTCCTTCGCGTAAGCGCGGGCGATCTCGAGCGCGCGGCGTGCGATCCCGACGGACTGCGCCGCGATGCCGATGCGCCCGCCATCGAGTCCGGCCATCGCGATCGCGAAGCCTTTCCCCACCTCGCCCAGCACTGCGTCGGCGCCGACGGCGGCGTTCTCCATGATGAGCGCGCTCGTGTCCGACGCGCGCAGGCCGAGCTTCTGCTCCGATGGTCCTACGGACACTCCCGGTCCGTCCAGCGGCAGCACGAACGCAGTGATGCCCGCGCTCGTGCGCTTCGGGTCGAACTCGCCGGCGCGCGCGAGCACGATCGCGAACGGGGCGTAGCGCGCGTTCGTGATGAACTGCTTTCGCCCGTCGATGCGCCAGCCGTTCCCGTCCGGCCGCGCCGTCGTCCGCAACGATGCGGCGTCGCTCCCCGACGTCGGCTCGGTGAGGGCAAACGCCCCGAGCCCCGTACCGTCCATGAGCTTCGGCAGCCAGCGCTTGCGCTGCTCGTCGGTCGCGCTTCGAACGATGGAGCCCGCGACGATGCCGCTGTTGACGGCGACGCCGACCGCGAGCGAGGGCCATGCGGCGGAGAGCTCCTCGAGGACAAGAGCAAACGCGACCGCCGACGCCCCGAGGCCACCGTCGGTTTCCGGGATCGTCATCCCCAGCACGCCTAGGTGTCCGAGCTCGGCGATGACGTCGCGCGGGAGCGCTCCCTCCTTCTCCGCGGCAGGGATCCGCTCGGCGACACCCTTCCTCGATGCCCAATCCGCCACCGCGCCGGCGAGCTCGCGCTCGGTGGCCCCGACGAACGGTCTCACGCTCGCGCTTTCTTGACCGCTTCGGTGAATGCCGGCACGAACTCGAACACGTCGGCAACGATCCCGTAGTCGGCGATCTTGAAGATGTCGGCGTCGGGATCCTTGTTGACCGCGACGATCACCTTGCTCGAGGTCATCCCGGCGAGATGCTGGATCGCGCCGGAAATACCGAGCGCAACGTAGAGATCCGGCGTGACCGTTTTTCCGGTCTGCCCGACCTGCTCCTCGTTGGGCCGCCACCCGGCGTCGGTGACGGCGCGCGATGCGCCGACGGCCCCGCCGAGCGCGTCGGCGAGCTCCTCGACGAGATGCCAGTTCTCGGGACCCTTGAGGCCGCGGCCGCCAGACACCACGACGCGGGCCTCGGAGAGCGAGACGCGCTTGGTTCCGGTCGCGGTCGCCGCGAGCTTCACGAAGGTGAGCTTCTCGGCCGATCCGTCGGCCTCGATCTTTTCGACCTGGGGCGCCTCGGCGGCCCCCTTGAGCGGAATCGCGCCGGGTCGCACCGAGACCACCGCCGGGAGATCGAGCCGCACCTTCGCGCGCACTTTGCCTGCGTACATGGGCTTATCCAATTCGAGCGCGTTCCCGGCCACGCGGAGACCGGTCACGTCGGCGGCATAGGCGCGACCGAGCCGCGCAGCGAGGCGCGCACCGAGATCGCGCCCATTCAGCGTGGCTCCTAGAAGGACTAGGTCCGGTTTCTCCGACTCGACCTTCTTCGCGAGCGCCGACACGAACGGGAGCGGCGAGTAGCGCTCGCCGGCGATCTCGACGAGCGCCGTGTCCCCGAGCTCGCGCGCTTTCGCAGCGAGCTCGAGCGTGACTCGGCGTAGCTCGCTGCCTTTGCGCTCCGCGACGACGAGCGTCTTCACAGGACCTTCGCCTCGTCGCGCAGCGCCGTCGCGAGCTGCTCGGCGATCTGCTTGGCGTCGCCGTCCTTGAGGATCTTGCCTCCGCCGCGCACCGGCGGCGGCTCCATCGAAAGGATCGTCCAGGTCGGACCGGAGGCGTCGATGCCGAGGGCGCTCAAGGCCTTCTCGGGTATCTCCTTCTTCTTCGCCTTCATGATCCCGGGGAGCGACGGGTAGCGCGGCTCCTTTTCGCTTTTGTGCACCGTCGCCAGGGCGGGGAGCGGCGCCTTCCAAACCTCGTGACCGCCTTCGACCTCACGCCAGAGCTCGACACCGCCCTCGACGGGGACGACCTTCGTGATCGTGGCGACGTGCGCCCACCCGAGCAGCTCGGCAAGGGCCGGCCCGACGAAGCCCTGGTCGTCGTCGGATGCCTGTTTGCCGCAGAGCACGAGGTCGGGCTTGGTCTCGTCCACCACCTTCGCGAGCGCGCGCGCGACCGCGAGCGGCGCGGCGGTATCGGCCGTGATGAGCGAGGCCTCGTCGCAGCCCATCGCGAGGGCCTGACGCAGCGCGTCGCGCGAACGAGCCGCGCCGACGGTCACGACGGCGACGACCGTCGTCGGGTCGGCGTCCTTACGCTCCAGCGCCATCTCGATCGCGTACTCGTCGTACGGCGAGATCGACCAGCTAATGCCCTCGGTGACGATCGACGTTCCGTCCGGCGCGACCTTCACGCGCACGGTCGAGTCGGGCACCTGCTTCAGCGGGATGAGGATCTTCACGTTTCTTGCTGATCCCCCGAGTACCAGAGCGCGAACGCGACCGCGCCGAACGCAACGGCGAGCATCACGAACGCGAACACGATCGCGAAGATGGTCGTGCCATCGGTGAAGTCCATCAGGTCTCCAGCCTTGCCGCGACGAGCTCCAGAACGTCGACCGGCTTGATCTGCTCCTGCACGCCCTTTGCCCCGACGCCTTCCTCGAGCATGATCAAGCAGAACGGGCACCCGCTCGCCACCTTTGTCGCGCCACTGTTGATGGCGAGCAGCTGCTCGATCCGGCGGTGATTCACCCGCTGGCCGACCTTCTCCTCCATCCACATGCGTCCGCCGCCGGCGCCGCAGCAGAAGCCGCGCTCGCGGTTGTGCGGCTCGATCTCGACGCGCTGGACGCCAGGGATCGCGTCCAGGACGGCGCGCGGCTCGTCATACACGCCGTTGTGCCGTCCGAGATAGCAGGGATCGTGATACGCGACGGCTTCCGTCATTCCCCGGCCAACCTTGAGCTTGCCCTCAACGATGAGCCGGTCGACGAGCTGCAGCGCGTGGACGACCTCGTAGTTCCCGCCAAGCTGCGGGTATTCGTTTGCGATGGTGTTGAAGCAGTGCGGGCAGCTCGCGATGACCTTCCGCACGCCGTACTTCCTCATGGTCTCGATGTTCTGCTGCGCCTGCGTCTGCCAGAGGTATTCGTTGCCGATCCGCCGCGCGGGGTCGCCGTTGCAGGTCTCCTCGGACGCGAGGATCGCGAAGGAGACGCCGGCTGCGCGGAGCACCTGCACGACCGAGCGCGCGACCTTCTGATTGCGCCGGTCAAACGACGCTGCGCACCCGACGAAGTAGAGGTACTCCGCGTCTTGCTTCTCGGCGAACGTGGGAACGCCGAGGTCCTTAGCCCAATCGCCGCGCGTCTCGCGCGCCTCGCCCCACGGGTTCCCGGCGCGCTCGATGTTCGTCATGGCGCGCTGCGCCTCGGGGGGCGCCGATCCCTCCATGAGCGTGAGGTGCCGACGCATGTCGACGATCTTGTCGATGTGCTCGATCGTGACCGGGCAGGCTTCGACGCAGGCCGCGCACGTCGTGCAAGCCCAGAGCTCTTCGGGCTTTGACTCCACGTAGTGCGCAGGCGGCGTCGTCTCCGCCTTCGCGTCGGCGAGAAGCTTCGGGCCGTCGCGGAGCAGCTGATCGCGTATGTCCAGGACGATCTTCTGCGGATCGAGAGACTTTCCGGTCGCGAGCGCCGGGCAGTTATCGGAGCAACGCCCGCACTCCGTGCACGTGTAGCCATCGAGCAGCTGCTTCCAGGAGAAGTCCCGGATCGACGCCGCGCCGAAGGTCTCCTTGTTTTCGATGTCCTCGATGAGCGAGAGCTGCCCGCGGGGCGTCTGCTTTCGGAAGAACACATTCGGAAGCGTCGTGACGATGTGGAGGTGCTTCGTCCGCGGGAGATAGACCGCGAAAGCCAGGATCGTGAGCACGTGGGCCCACCACGTGCCGGCAAAGATCACCGGCCCGGCGGCTGTCGGGATGAGATACGCCAGCACACTGGCGACCGGCGGCTGAGCAGCGCTCTCGATGTGACCGGGGTCGCGGACCCCGGCAATCGCGGCGCTCTCGAACACGAGCAGCGTCAGCATGAGGAACGCGATCATGGCGAGGATTACGTAGCCTTCGCGCACGATGTGCATTCGCGGTGGTCGCAAGAACGCGCGCCGGTACATCGCGATCGCGACCGAGACGAGCACAGCCACGGCAAAGATGTCGAGAATCCACATGTAGGCGGGGCTCGTCGTTCCGGGCAGCTGCCAGCCAAGGATGCCCCGCAAGAGCAGGTCCGCGCTTCCATACGTGATGACGAGGAAACCCCAGAAGATGAGCGCGTGGGTGATCCCGCGGATCCAGTACGGGCGCTTGATGAGCTTGCGCTGGCCGAGGTAGATGACGATCTCGTCGCGCAGCCGTCGCGCGGGTTTGTCGGTGCGATCTTCGTTCCGGCCCAGAAGGAGCAGCCGGTACAGCTGCCACGCTCTGAAGAAGAACCCACCGAAACCGACAAGCACGAGCGCAAGCAGCATCCACGCGCCAAGACCCGCGGTCGGCGCTGTCACGACGCGCTCATTCCTTCAAGATCTCTTCCGCGATGACGAGCTTCATGATCTCGCTGGTCCCCTCATAGATCTCGGTGATCTTCGCGTCGCGGTAGTGGCGCTCGGCCGGGAAGTCTTTCAGATAGCCATAGCCCCCGAAGATCTGCACGCAATCGCGGCTGGCTTTGACCGCGACGTCGCTGGCGAAAAGCTTCGCTTCGGCGGCGGCGAGGATGTAATCCTCGCCCGCGTCCTTCAAAGCCGCCGCGCGCCAGGTCAGCAGGCGGGCAGCGTCAATCTCGGTGGCCATGTCCGCGAGCATCCATTGGATCGCCTGGAAATCGGCGACCTTCTTGCCGAACGCCTCGCGCTGCTTGGCGTACGCCAGGGAGTCCTCAAGGCACGCGCGCGCGATCCCGACCGCTTGCGCGGCGATCGAGATACGGCCGCCGTCGAGGGTCGAGAGCGCGATCTTGTATCCCTCGTTCGTCTCGCCGAGGAGACTCGCGGCCGGCACGCGCGCATCCTGGAAGATGAGCTGGGCGGTGTCCGATCCGCGGATGCCGAGCTTCTTCTCGAGCTTGCCCACCGTGAATCCCGGCGTGCCTTTCTCGACGATGAAAGCGGCGATGCCCTTTCGCTTCTGCGCCGGATCGGTTTGCGCGAAGACGATCGCCACGTTCGACAGCGCTCCGTTCGTGATGAAGTTCTTGGTCCCGTTCAGGATCCAGCTGTCACCGTCGCGTCGCGCGGAGGTACGCATGGCCGCGGCGTCGCTGCCCGACGCCGGTTCGGAGAGCGCGAAGCAGCCGATCCACTCGCCACGCGCGAGCTTCGGCAGGTATTTCTCCTTCTGGGCGTCGCTTCCGTGATGCAGGATCGGATCGACCGCGAGCGACACGTGCGAGCAGAGCACCACGCCGGTCGATGCGCATGCGCGGTTGATCTCCTCGACGATCAGGGCGTACGACAGCGCGTCAAGACCCGAGCCACCGTACCGCTCGGGCACGTACGGGCCCATGAAGCCGAGGGCACCCATCTCGCGGAGGAGCTCCGGCGGGATCTTGCCCTGATCGTCGATCTCGGCTGCGCGCGGGAGGACCTTCTCGGTCGCAAAGTCGCGCGCGGCTCGCTGGGCCAGCTCCTGCTCCTCGGTGAGCGTGAGGTCGAAGCCCGTCTCGGCGGCCGTCATCGCCACTGCCGGACTCCGAAGATCCGACCATCCGGGTCGCGCGCGAAAAAGAAGCCGTCGCGGATCTCCCCGACGTTTGCGCCTCTCGCTCGCGCCCGGTCGAACGTTGCGGCCAAATCGTCGACGTGGAACCACGGCACGAAACCGGGCACCCCTGGCTCGTCCTCGCGGTCGTGGACCGTGAACGTCGCTCCGTTCGCCGGCTCGAACCATACCGAGTCGTCACGCTTGGGCTGACGGCGCAGGCCGACAACGTCTTCGAAGAACCGCGCGACCTGCTCGCGATCCTGACTGAAGCCAAACACGTTGGTGAGAGCGGGCGGGCGGGTCAGGCGAGCTCCACCGCGAGCGCGACCGCCTCGCCGCCACCGAGGCAAAGGGAGGCGACACCGCGTTTCTGCGAACGTGCGCGCAGCGCGTAGAGCAGCGTCACGAGCAACCGCGCGCCGGACGCCCCGATGGGATGACCGAGCGCTACCGCGCCGCCGTTCACGTTGAACTTCGCTTCGGGAATGTCGAGCTCGCGCCGCACGCACTCGATACCGCTGAACGCCTCGTTCACCTCGAAGAGGTCGACGTCCGCGATCTTCCACCCGGCCTTCTCGAGGCAACGCTCGATCGCGCCTTTCGGTGCCGCCAGAAATCGCTCCGGCTCGTGAGCGAACTGACCCTGGGCGACGATGCGCGCGAGTGGCTTTGCGCCGAGGTCGCGCGCCCGCTCGGCGGACGCGACGATCACCGCGGCGCCGCCATCGTTGAGCTTCGAGGCGTTTCCCGCAGTGACCGTCCCGCCGGTCTTGAACGCGGGCTGCAGCTTCGCGAGCGCTTCGAGGCTTGTCTCACGCGGTGACTCGTCCTTGTTGACGAGCGTGACCGCGCCCTTTCGGCCCGGCACTTCGACCGGCACGAGCTCCGCGTCAAACGCCCCCTCGCGCTGCGCTCGTAGGGCTTTCTCGTACGAGGCCAGCGCGAAGCGGTCCTGATCGGCGCGACCGAGTCCGCACGCTTCGGCGACAAGCTCGCCGCCGAGACCCATATGCCCGTGGCCGTACGCATCCATGAGGCCGTCGACGAGGTTGGCGTCCTCGAGCTTGTGCTCGCCAAGTGGTAAGCCGGCACGAAGGCCACGCGCGAGATACGGAGCGTTGGACATGGATTCCATGCCGCCGGCCACGACGAGTCGCGCCTCGCCTGCCGCTATCTGCGAAGCCGCGAGCATGACCGCTTTGAGACCCGACCCGCACACCTTGTTGATCGTGGTGCACGGGACCGAGTTCGGAATTCCCGCACCGAGGGCGGCCTGGCGCGCGGGCGCTTGACCCACGCCCGCTTGCACGACGTTCCCCATGAAAACTTCATCGACCTGACCGGGGTCGATGCCGGCGCGCTCGAGTGCGCATTTGATCGCGATGGAGCCGAGCTTTGGTGCTGAAAGCGGGGCGAGGCTGCCGAGAAAGGCGCCGATCGGTGTCCGCGCCGCGCCGACGATCACCGCGCTCACTTGGCTTCCTCTAGGCGCTTCGTCACGTGGTGGCGATAGGCACGGATCTCATCGCGGAGCGCGGCGAGCTCGCCCAGACGCTCGCTCACGGTCACAAGATGGGAGTCGAGCAATTCGATGAGGCGCGGAAGCACTTTGGCATTGGTGTGATGGCGACCGTAGAGCGTTTCGAGCTCCTGCATCTCGGCGAGCGAAAGACCGAGCACCTTGAGCTTCTGGATGAACTTAAGTCGGCGAACATCGTCGTCGGTGTACACGCGTTGGCCGCCGTCGAGTCGCTTCACCGATTCGAGCAGACCGCGCTCTTCGTAATACCGGATGGTCCGCTCCGTCAGTCCGACCTTCGCGGCAAGCTCGCCGATCCGAAAGGTCGCGGGCGCCGCCGTCGCCATGCTCGCCAGTTTACGTCAACTGGCGGAGCGTCGATGCTCCAGCCTCAAGAGAGCCGCTTCCGAAGCCGCCCCGCGATGTCGTCGAGCGCCTTCCGATCCGCGGCCGCCCCGTAGTGCGGCGGGAAGTTGATCCCGAAGCCGTCGCCTTGCCAGCGCGGGATCACGTGCAAATGCGCGTGGAAGACCTCCTGGCCTCGGGATCACATGGAGGTGCGAGTGAAAGACCTCCTGACCGGCGGCCGCGCCGTCCGCGAGAAAGAAGTTGATCGCCTCGCAGCGCAAGCCCGAGGCGCCGAGGGCGGCGGCGACCCGCCGCGCCAGCGACCACATCGCAACCGCCGAGACCTCGTCGACTTCACCGATCGACGCGGCGTGCTTGCGAGGAACGATGAGCGTGTGGCCTTCCGTGATCGGATGGAGGTCGAGGAACGCCAGCACGTCGGCGCCCTGTGCCACAAAGCTGGCCTGCTCGCGGCCTTCGACGATCCGGCAGAAGACACAGGCGGCCGGCTCGGTCACGAGGCAAGCTCCTTGATCGCGTTCGCGAGAGCTTGCGCACCGAGGGCGGCGTCGTCGACGGACGCAAACTCGCGCGGTGTGTGCGATCCGCCGGTCGATCGGACGAAGATCATGCCCGTGGGCACGCCCGAGAGGGCGGGGTTCTGCGCGTCGTGGCCGGCGCCGCTGACAAGCTCGGGCGCGTCGACGCCCACGCTCCTCGTCGCCCTCTTGAGCACGTCGCGGATCCGAGGATCGAGCGCGGTCACCGGTACACGCGCGAGCTCGTCGACCGACGCCTCGACGGCCCTCGCGCTCGCGATGCTGGTCACGGAAGCGAGCACCTCACGCACGAGGCCATCGTGATCCCGCGCCGCACGCAGGTCCAGAGAGAAAACACATTCGCCCGGGACGACGTTCTTCGCGCCCGGACGGACCCTGATCTCGCCCACCGTTCCGACTGAGTCCGAGCGGCCGCGAGCGATCCGCTCGACCGCCAGCACGATCTCGGATGCGGCGGCGAGCGCATCCGCTCGGGCGGTCATTACGGTCGCGCCCGCGTGATCGGCGCGGCCTCGAATCGTCACGCGAGCGTGGTAGATGCCGACGATGTCGCTCACGACGCCGAGCGGTAGACCGGCTGCGTCGAGGCGCGGTCCCTGCTCGATGTGAAGCTCCAGGTACGCCGCGAGCTCGGTCGGGTCGCGCCGCGCTGCGGCGGGATCGCCCCGCTCGCCCAGAGCACGCAACGCGTCCGCGATCGAAACACCGTCGCGGTCGCGGCGATCGCCAACCCCGCGCCCGAGGCGACCAAACGCGGCCGTGGATCCAAAGAGGCCCACTCCGAAGCGGGCGCCCTCCTCATCGGCCCAGGCCACCACCTCGACGGGACGGCGCAGCTTCGTCTTCGCTTCAACGAGCGACTCGAGCGCCTCGACCGCGCAGAGGACGCCGAGCGCGCCATCGAACCGGCCGCCCTCCGGCACCGAGTCGAGATGCGATCCGACAAGGATCGTCTCCCCCTCATCACCGAATCGCGCGAACACGTTTGCGGCCGCGTCGCGCCGAACAATGGCGCCCTTCGCGGAAAGCCAGCCGCCGACGAGGTCCCGCGCGCGCTGCTCGTCGGCGGACAGACCGAGGCGCGAGACGGCCGTACCGTCGCCGCCGATCCGCGCGAGCTCGGTCATGCGGCGCCCGAGACGCTTACGGTCGATCACCGCACCTTCTCCGCAAGGTCGTCAGGCGCGAACGACACGTCCGCGAACACTTCGCGTTCGATGGCCTTCGCATGTGGGATCGCGCGCACGATCTCGGCCGCGTATTTCGGGTTCCGGCGCGCGGTGTCGTGGGCACGGTCCTCGAGCGGCTCGACGACCTGACCACCGCGGCGGTCGGCGGCGTAGACGATCTTCTCTTCTTGCGTGCGAGGCGCGAGATTCGGATCGAGCACCGTATAGATGGCGTGGCGCCGCGCCGGCTCAATACAGGCGCCCAACCCCTCGGCCGCGAGGACGATGCCCGAGAGGATGTTGTGATCCCGCGCATCGCCGGCGAGGAGAGGGCTCCGGCCGATGTCGTGGAGATACGCCGCCAGGACGACCGAGTCCACATCGATCGGCGGAGCCCCGCGCCGCCTGCCAGCCACGAGCGCCTCGGCGATGGCCCCCACGACACGGCTGTGCGTTTCGAGCCAGTCGGGATAGCTGTAGCGCCGGTAAAAAGCCTCGGCTTTGGTGGACAACTTTGTCAATCTTCTATTGACACCATCCCATAGCCTGACTACGGTCCGCGCCGCAGGGGAGGTGCGCATGGCCGATTCGGCCGTTCCTGTCGGAGATGACCGCATCATCGCGCACCTTCAGTTCGCACGGGCGGTCGCTTCGCGATCCATCGATCCCCGCTGCCACGGCGCGGACCGCACGCGTAACCGGGCGCGGGCGCAAGAGACCTTAGCGGAGCAGCTTCCTCCACGCGACGATCGTGAGCACGAGCGTGCCGATCAGTACGAGGTGCCATGCCGCAGTCAATCCCCACTCGAGTGGCGCTTGGGGCCGGTACCCGATCGTGGATAGCTCCAGGAGCACAACCATTGGGACGCCGACGAGCGTCTCGAGAATCAACAGCGTCAAGTACAACGCGCGTCGACTCGGCGACACGCTGCCGATGCTAGCCCGCGGCCCCAGAGCGATAGGCGGCGCAGACGCGCGCCTGAGCCACTCCTACGTTCGCCGCTGGGTTGCACGACGAACATGAGCCAGCCCAACGCCGACGATCGCATCATCGCGCACCTCGGCTTCGCGCGAGCGGTCGCCTCGCGATCCATCGACCCGCGCTGCCGCGGGGCCGACCGCGAGGACCTCATCGCCGATGGCGTGCTAGGTCTTGTCCAGGCGGCTCGCCGGTATCGGGGGGACCGCGGCGCCTCGTTCGGCGCGTACGCCGCGCGGCGCGTCCGCGGTCAGATCCTGGACGCTCTCCGCGAGCGCGACCCGCTGACCCGGAGCGCGCGCCGCGCCTTCCGGGCGGCGCAGCGCGCGACCGAAGACGGCGCAACGGGTTCGCCCGCGAATCCGCCGTACGTTGAGGTTTCTCTCGATCGCATCGGCGACGTCGCCGAGGTGCGACCTGTGGCCGGGCGTCGCGACGATCGTTGGCCGCTGGTCGCGAGCGCGCTGCGCGACCTGACGCCGCTCGAGCGTCGCGTCCTCGTGTTGTCGTACGGACGCGGCCTGACACTGCGGGAGATCGGCGGCGAGGTTGGCCTGTCCGAATCGGGCGTGTGCCGGCTCCGAGCGCGCGCGCTCGCCCGCGTGAGATCGGCATGCGCGGCCTGAGCTTTCAGCTCGCCGCTAACGCGGCGAGCGGAGAGGGGTGGCAGGGCGCTTCGCGCCACGGGGGCCCCTGCCCCCGCCTCCCCTGCAGCGATAGAGTGCGGTCATGTCGGACCTGCGCCGCGCGCGCTTCGCGCGGCTGGTGCGCAACGCGTTGGACGAGCTCCCCGCGGAGTTCCGCGAGCGTATCCGCAACCTCGAGATCGTGATCGAGGACGAGCCCGCGCCCGAGCAGCTACCGCGCGGCGGCACGCTCCTCGGTCTCTACGAAGGGGTGCCGCTTACGCAACGGGGCGCGCAGGAGCCGTACTTACCCGACCGCATCTGCATCTTTCGCGGACCGATCGAGCGGATCACCGCGTCGCCCCGGCGCCAGGCCGCGATCGTCCGCGACACCGTCGTGCACGAGGTCGCGCACCACTTCGGGATCAGCGATTCGCGTCTTGCGGAGCTCGGGCTTGGTGACGCCGACTAGTTAGGCGACGCTCTCCCCATCCGCGAGGCCGCGTCGCATCTCCCCCACCGTCCGTCGCAGCAGATCCATCTCCCCCCACAGCACCTCGGCGGTGAATCCGTACGCGGATGCGCGTGTGCGGATCTCGGATTCGATGAGCCGATAGCCGATCGCGACGGTCCCGAGCAGGATCACGGGTGGAATGATTTCGCCGGCCTCGGCGTCGGCGCGCAGGAGACGCTTGATCGCCGGCGCGCGCTCCACGTCATCCGCCTCGAGTGCCTGGACCCAGAGCGGGATACGGCGTTCCAGATACGCGGTCAGGCGGCGCTCCAGTTCGACGATGTCGCTTCGTTGCCGGTCCGAGGTGGCTTCTGCGACGACACGCTGCAAGATGACCGGTGCGCCTTCGCGGATCAGCGCGGCCGCGGCCGCGCGCGGCGTCCTTCCCACGGAGCAAATGAACGCACGAATCGGGATCGCGCGCCGGGTCGCGTGTCGTCTAACGACGTATCGCTTGCTTGAACTTACCCAGGGCCGCGACCGGCCCATCGGGATCTTCGAACACGGCCGAACCAGCGACGAGGACCGTCGCTCCCGCCGCGACGACACGAGCGGCGTTGTCCGGCTTCACGCCGCCATCGACCTCCAGCTCCGCCTTCAGGTTTCGGCTATCCAGCACCTGGCGGATCGCCCTGACCTTGTCGAGCGCGCCCTCGATGAACTTCTGCCCGCCAAAGCCCGGATGGACGCTCATGACGAGCGCGAGGTCGACTGAGCCGAGATGCGGGAGCAGGGCGTCGACCGTAGTCTCCGGGTTCAACGTCAGCCCGGCGCGGATATCGCGAGCGCGGATCGCCGCGAGCGTCCCGGCCACGTCGTTCGACGCCTCGACATGAATCGTCAAGTAGGTCGCCCCGGCGTCGGCGTAGCGATCCACCCACTCCTCGGGGCGTTCGATCATCAGGTGGACGTCGAGGGGCAGCCGGGTCGCCCGGTGCAGATCGGCCACCATCTTCGGCCCGAATGTGAGGTTCGGCACGAAATGACCGTCCATCACATCGACGTGGATCCAGTCCGCGCCGGCTCGCTCGACCGCGATGACCGCGTCGCCGAGGCGGGCGAAGTCGGCAGACAGGATTGAGGGGGCGAACTTCGGTTCAGCCATGTCTGACTTTCGCCTTGTGGCCGCGATGAGCGGCTGGCATCATCAACACCGGGAGGGCGCTCAATGTACCGTCCGCAGAACCTCCGCATCCCTGGTCCCACGTTCGTTCCTCAGGCGGTGCTCGCCGCGTCGGCGAGGCCGCTTATAAACCACCGCGGCCCTGAGTTCGCCGCGTTGCTCGCGGCGCTGACCCGCGCACTTCAGGACTTCCTGCGTACCGAGCACGATGTCCTGCTCCTCACCGCTTCCGGCTCCGGCGGCCTTGAGGCCGCGATAGCGAACACGCTCTCATCCGGCGACAAGGCACTGGTGTTCAGTTGCGGCGCGTTCGGCGAGCGCTTCGCCGCGATCTGCAAGTCCTACGGCGTTGACGCTCGGCGCGTCGACGTCCCCTACGGCCGAGCGGTCGAGCCCGATCTCGTACGCGACGAGCTCGCGAAGGAGAAAGGCAAGGATGCCGCGAAGGCTGTCCTTGTCACGCACAACGAGACCTCGACCGGTGTCCTGAACCCGATCAAGGACATCGCGGCGGTCGT
>VBEU01000175.1 GCA_005883775.1 Chloroflexota bacterium
GAGCTCCGCACACGTCGAGCATCTGATCGCAAGGGCCGGCCCGAGATCCCTGGCGGCGCCGCGCCGGTAGCCCCAGATGATCGCCATCGACCCGTAGGGTACGCACGCCTACAAGGGCGCCCTGCTACTTGCGCTTGCCCTTTTTCTTCTTCCCGCTCTTTTTCTCGGCGCGCGCTTTGCGCGAGCGAGGAGAGGCGGGGGCTTCCGCAATCGCGACCGCCGGGGAGAGCGGCGCGACAACGACAGCGTCGATGCGCGGCGCGACGGTCGTTCGCTGGATGAAGTAGACGGTCCCGGTTGGCGCCGTCATGTTCAGGTGCCGGACCTCGAGCTCCGCTTCCGCGAAGTGATGCACCACTCTACGGACGCTCACGTTCTCGGGGCGCGGTGTGAAGTTGCGGAACGAGTCGAGGCGAACGACGGCATACGCATCCTGCTGGTCGGGAACTCGTGTCGTTGCCACGCCGAGAGGTTACTAGCGGTCGTAGAGCTCGAGGATCTCCCGGCGGAAGGGCACGCCCGCCTTGGCACGAAGTTGATCGAACTGATCGAAGTCCCACTCCCCCACAAAGGTGACGGCGACCCCGGTCTTGCCGGCGCGGCCGGTCCGGCCGACGCGGTGGGTAAAGACCTCGGCGTCCTCGGGAAGGTCGTAATTGACCACATGGCTGATGTCTTCGATGTGCAGCCCTCTTGCGGCGACGTTCGTCGCGATGAGCACGTGAAGGTCACCCTCGCGGAACCGTTCCATGGTGCGCTCGCGCTCCCGCTGCGTCATGTCGCCGTGGATGGCGGCGACGTTGTGCTTCTTCTTGCGTAGCTTCTCCTCGAGGTCGTCGACGCCGCGCTTGGTGTGCCGGAACACGAGTACTTGATCGGTCTCGTAGCGGCGGAGAAGCTCTTCAAGCGCACGGACCTTGTCCTGTTCGAGCACTTCCACGTAGACCTGGTCGATGCTGTCGACATTCTGCTTCTCCGGCTCGATCGCGACCTCGATCGCGTTATGGCTGAACCGCCCGGCGAGCTCGCGCACGTCGGCGACGAGCGTCGCGCTGAACAGGGCGGTCTGGCGCCGTTCCGGCGCGCGGCGGAGCAGCCGCCGCACCTCGGGTGCGAAGCCCATGTCCAGAAGGCGGTCGGCCTCGTCGAGCACGACGATGAAGAGACCGCCCAGATCGAGATTCCCCTTCTCGATGTGGTCGAGCAGCCGGCCCGGCGTGCCGATGACGATCTGGGTGCCCCGCGCGAGAGCGCGCTCTTGCGGGCCGTACGGAACGCCGCCGTAGATCGCTACCTCGTGCGACTTGCGATATTTCCCGATCGCACCGAACTCGCGAGTCACCTGCAGGGCGAGCTCGCGCGTGGGCACCACGACGAGGGCTTGCGGTCTCTTCAAGGTCGCGTCGACCTTCTCGAGGATGGGGATCGCGAACGCGGCGGTCTTTCCGGTGCCGGTTTGAGCCTGGGCAAAAAGATCGCGGCCCGCCTGCAGGACCGGGATGGCCCGAGTCTGGACCGGTGTCGGCGCCATGAAGCCAAGCTCGTCGATGGCGCGGGAGATGTCGGGGTGGATCACAAGCTCGCCGAAGCGAGCGGTCGGTGGTGCGAGGGTCAATGTGTCTCCGGTTTTGATTTACATGCTAACCGGAGAAACGCTCGCGGTGAACGAGCTCTTCCAACGGAAGGCGATTCAGTTTGGCGACGATCTTCTCCGGATCGGCTCTGGGCCGCGGCCGTGGCTGGCCGGGCGCGGGGTATCCGAGGGTGATGATCGTCGCGATCGCGGCGTCGAATGGAACGCCCAGGTCCTTGCGCATGCGGTCGTGTTCGTCGGGTCGGACCGAGTTCGGGCAGCTGCCGACGCCAAGGCCCCACGCGGCGACCATGATGTTCTGGGCGACGCGTCCCGCGTCGAAACGCATGCGTTCGACGAGAAGCACGACCGCGATCGCGACCGCGCATCGGTCCAGGTTCCGCGGTGCCATCATCGCGTTCGCGAGATCGTGCCGGTGTTGCCTTTCCTTGAGCACGACAAAGCGCCACGGCTGCGTGTTCTTGGCGCTTCCGGTAGCCCGTCCAGCCTCGAGGATCTTGGTGAGCACGTCCTCCGGTACGGGACGATCCGTGTACTCGCGGACTTCGCGTTTCGCAACGGCGGCGAGGTAGGCGTCCACTACCCAAGTATCCAGGAGGCAGGCGGCGCGGCCGCCGCCTGCCTCATGTGTTGGTTACGGTCCGTGGTCTCCGAACTGCCCGCGGATCACGCCGCCCGGGCAGTTCGGCGCGGTGTGAACGTTGACGTAGTAGTTGCCGGGGTCCGCGCGAATGGCGGCCAGCAGCGCCGGGTTCGTGAATGTCCCGGTTCCGATCACGCCGTTCTCATTGCCGGCTGGAAAAACCAACGGCTGAACGACGGGTCCCGCGACACCAGGCTGCCCCCGATGAATGTGCGCTGCGATGGTC
This sequence comes from Chloroflexota bacterium, assembly GCA_005883775.1. Taxonomy (GTDB): domain Bacteria; phylum Chloroflexota; class Limnocylindria; order P2-11E; family P2-11E; genus 3-1-20CM-2-70-9. The sequence continues at coordinate 2,464 of VBEU01000175.1, forward strand.
GTGCCCGGCAGATTGTTTGCGACGAGTTTCCACTCGACCGTCCCCGTTGCCTCATCCGTCACGTGGAAGACCGCGACTCCCCGCGCGGAGTTCGAGATTCCGGCGCACACCCCGGTCTCGTTGTCGGAGTTGAGGACAGCGATAAAGGTGCTCGCCGCTGGCTGGTCTGCGGCCACGGTTCCGGCCATTGCCCCGAGCGTAAGAACGATGGTGCTGAGCGCGATGCCGAGTCTGCGCATACTCACACCTCCCCGAGTTGAGCTGACCCCAGTAACGTACGCTCCCGTGCATCTTTCGGATCAGATCTCGCCGAGCCACTTGGTCGCTCGGCGGCCAGACCAACGGAACCCCCGGTATGCTCGCAAACGTGCCCGGCTCGATCCGCGTAGCGCGCATCTTCGGCATCGACATCAACGTCCACTTCTCCTGGATCGTCATCTTCTTTGTCGTCGTGACGAACCTCTCGGAGTCGATCTATCCCGACCAGTTTCCAAAGTGGTCACGCGAGAAGACCTTCGTTGTCTCCGCGGTCAGCGCGACGCTCTTCTTCGTTTCCGTCGTCGCTCACGAGCTCGCGCACTCGCTCGTCGCTCGCCGGTTTCAGATGACCGTTTCGTCGATCACGCTCTTCATGCTCGGCGGCGTCGCCAGCCTGACGCGCGAGCCCCCTTCTGCGAAGGCCGAGCTGTTCATGGCCGCCGCGGGCCCGCTCACGAGCATCGTCATCGGCGTCGCCGGCGTGATCATCGCCTTCGCCGCCGATGCGGCCGCCTCGAGTGTGCCCAGCGCGACGTGGCTCCAGGTCGTGTCCGCGGTGGCGGGCTACGTCGGCCCGATCAACATGGTCGTGGCCGTCTTCAACCTCGTACCGGGATTCCCGCTCGACGGCGGGCGCGTGCTCCGCGCCGCCATCTGGGGCATCACCAAGGATCGTTTGCGGGCAACACGCATAGCGGCGCGCGGGGGTCAGGTCTTCGCCGGCATCCTCGTCAGCGTCGGAGTGGCGTTCGTGTTCGGCATCGGGTTCCCGCAGAACGAGCTGCAGGGAATCCTCTACGGCTTCATTGGGTACTTCGTCTGGAACGCGGCGAGCTCGTCGCTCCAGCAGGAGCGGCTCGCTTCGGTCGTCGGCGGCGCGAAGGTCGGGCCTCTCATGACCGCCGATTTCCGGTCCACACCACCTGGGGTCATGGTCGGCCAGATCATTCGCGACTTCGTGCTCCCGATGAACCTCCGCGCGATACCCGTCGTCTCCGGCGACCGGCTCGTGGGTCTCATCACGATCGCTGACCTGCGGAAGGTCGAGCAGGATCGTTGGGCCACGACACCGGTCGAACAGGTCATGACGCCCGCATCGGAGCTTGCCACGGTCTCGCCGGACGATCCGCTCGGCACCGCGCTCGAACGCTTCGGCGGCGCCGAGGTTCCGTTGCTGCCGGTCGTCAAGGACGGACGCCTCATCGGAGTCCTCTATCGGGAGGCGGTCATCGGCTACGTCCGGATGCAGGAGATGCTCGCCCCTCAGGGTCGCCGCTAAGAGCGCGCGGTTTACGCGGCGCTGCGCTCCGCCGCGATGAGATCCAGGACGAGCGTGGTCCAACCGAAATCGCGAGCGCCCTCTCCATCGCCCGTGCGCGGGTCGTAGAACTCGCGGATGCCGCTTCGGTCGATCATCGCGATCGTCCGCTCGACGATATGGCTGGCAACATCGTCGCGCCCGTGCGCGCGAAGGCCCCAGTAGAGATACCAGTTCACGTTGATCCACGTTGGCCCACGCCAGGTGGTCTTCGCGCGCCAGCCGGGATCGAATGCCGGCTCGCCGGCGGCGACGCTCGGAATGGGGTACGGAAGCCAGAACTCCTTTTCGTTGAGGAGATGCTCGTCCACGAGTCGTTTGGCCTTTCGCGGGTCGAGATCCTCGAGGATGAGCGGAAAGAGGCAGGAGAACGTGAGAGTCCGGGCGGGCTTCTCGGTCCAGCCCGCGAGGTCCCAGAAGACCCCGGCGTCCTCGTCCCAGCATTTCGTCTCGAGCGCGTGCCGGACGCGTTCCGCGCGCGCGGAGAACTCGTCCGCCTCGCGGGGCGGGTCGCCGACGATCGCCATGAGCTTCGCGAGACATCGGAGACCGTCGGCGTAGATCGCGTTCATCATGACGTCCTCCCAGTTGAAGACGTCGAGGGCCGGAATGCGGGCCGGCTCGCTCCGATAGGGCGCGTAGGCGTCATAGAGCCGTTGCATCGAGCGTTGCAGCTGTGGAAGCGTCTTGTCGGTCGACTCTGGTGAGATGCCCATGAGTGCGTCGTACTTGGGACTCGCATCGAGGCCCGACTCGTCAGGCTGGATGAGGGCGACGAGCGCATCGTCATCGGGGT
>VBEU01000176.1 GCA_005883775.1 Chloroflexota bacterium
CATTCTCGCGCGCTCGCAGGCGTAGCTGCACGTAGATCAAAAGGCCGGAGATCAGAGCAAACACGGCCGCGACGGTCCCGAATTGCCCTAGCTGCCACGGCGTCAGGAGCACGCCGATGGTCACCGGGAAGGTCGACTGAAAGACCATCGCGCCGGTGACGTTCCCGAGCGCGATCACGTCTTTGTTATCGCGCGTCCAGATGAGTGAGTTCGCCGCTTCCGGCAGCTCGGTCGCGAGCGGCGCCAGGATGAGCGCTACGAGGAGCGTGTTGAAGTGCATCGCATGCGAAAAGTCCTCGACGAAGTCGGCGAAGAAGCGGGCGCCGAGCACGATCGCGGCAAAGGCGACGATCGTCTGGGTCAATACGAGCCAAAGCGGCGGTGTTGCAGCCCGCAGAGTGACGCCGACCCTTCCCAGGAGGCTGATGAACGTAAGCTGGTCGAACGCCTCGCGCTCTTCCATCTCCTCCTCGATGTCCTCGGCACTGCGCCGCGGCGCGCGTAGCACCAGATACAGGTAAAGGAAGTAGGCCGGGAGAAAGACCCAGCCGAGATATCCCTTGAGGAAGTGGAGATCCGGTGGGAGCAGAGCCAGACCAAGCGAGATCGCGTAGAGGACGAGGAAGAACGAGAGATCGCGCAGGGCGTGCGGGGCATCCACGTGAAGCGTGTTGCGCTTACGCCTCTTTCGGAGGACGAACGCCGTCACGCCGATGAGGAGCATGACGAGCGTGCCGAGCATGAACGGCGCGCCGAGGATCGCGCCGACCCCTATCTCGTCCGAATCCGCGGTGTTCGTGAAAAGGATCGCGACGACCGGGATCAAGGTCTCGGGGGTTGCTGTACCGAGCGCCGCAAGGATGCTGCCGGTCGCGCCCTCGCTGATCCGGAGCTTCAGGCCCAGCCATTCGACGCCGTTTGTGAAGACCTCGGCACCGACGAGGATCAGGACGAACGCGCCCACGATCAGTGCGATGTCCCAGGCGGTCATGGCGCCCGAACTCTAGGGGTGGGCGACGGCTGCCGGCGGCGCGGCGCCTCGCCGGCGCGCGCGGATGGTGCGCACGAGTGGGATGAGCACGAGCACGACGGGGGCGAGGATCAGCACTGTCGAGAGGCCGCTGTTGAAGAAATACGGCGGGCTGCCGTGACCGGCGATGAGCGCCTTGCGGAGCTCGCGCTCGGTGGAGTCGCCGAGGACGAGCGCCACCACCAGCGGCGCGAGCGGGTACTTCATCTTTCGCAGCCAGTACCCGATCAGCCCGAAGATCACCGTGATGAAGACATCGAGGATGCTGTTGTTGAGCGAATACGAGCCGATGATCGAGATGACCACGATGAACGGCGTGATGATCGCGTAGGGCACCCGCATGATCATGGCGAGGAGCGGCACCGCGAGCAGGCACAGGATGAAGGTCAAGAGGTGCCCGAGATAGATGCTCGCGATGAGCCCCCAGACAAAATCCGGATGTTGGATGAAGAGGACCGGTCCGGGCTGGAGTCCCCAGATGAAAAGGCCCGCCATGATCACCGCGGACGTCGGAGAGCCGGGAATCCCAAGCGTGATCATCGGAACGAGCGAGGCCACGCCGGCGGAGTCCGCCGCCGACTGTGGCCCCATGATCCCGGAGATCTCGCCCTTCCGAAGTTCTCCTTGTTGCTCGAGTACTGGCGCGCGAGGCCGTAGCCGAGGAAGGACGCCGCAGTCGCGCCATGGCCGGGCAGAACGCCAAAGAAGAATCCGATGACCGCGTTCGACAAGACGAGGCGAAGCCGTTTGCGGAGCTCATGCAAGGCCTGAAAGACGTCCGTCAGGCCGAGCTTCGCGGAGATGTTCTCGACGTAGCCGATGCCCTGCTCTTCGGCCGATGCCAGGATCTCGCCGATCCCGAACAGACCGATGGTCACCGGAACGAAGCTGATGCCCGAGAGAAGGGAGACCTGGCCGAAGTTCAGCCGCTGCTCTCCGGTGATGGTGTCGAAGCCAACGGCCGCAAGGAGAAGACCGAGCGCGAGCATCGCAAGGCTCTTCATCGGCGCTTCGGCGCCGAGGCCGATGAGGGTCGCAAAGGAGAGCACGAATACCGCGAAGAGCTCGGCCGGCCCGAATTCAAGGGCCTTGAGCGCGATCGGCAGGGCGAAGAACGTGAAGAGGATCGTCGAGACGAGCGCTCCGAGGAACGACGAGACAAAGGAGCTGGCGAGCGCGAGGCCCGGCTTGCCGAGGCGTTTCGCAAGCGGGAAGCCATCGAAGAGCAGAACGACGGCCCACGGCTCGCCGGGGATATTGAAAAGGATCGAGGTGATGACACCACCGAAGAGCGCACCCCAGTAGATGCCGGCGAGGAAGATGATCGCGGTGGTCGTGTCCGATCCGGGCAGCGAGCCGTGCGCGATGAACACGGTGATGGGGAGAAGGATCGCGACGCCGCTCGTCCCGCCGAGCCCGGGAAGGACCCCGATGACGAGACCAAGGACGACGGCGACGAACAGCATCGCCATGTTGATCGGATGGAGCGCCGTCGCGAACCCGCCCGCGAGGTCGCCAAAGACCTCCATCTAGAAGGGAAGAATTCCCGAGTCGTACAGGAAGCTTTTGGGAAGGCTCACTCGGAAGCCGATCTCGAAGATGGCGAAAATGACGATCGGGAAGATCACCGCGATCGCCCCGACCCACCATATCTTGTAGCGCCCCAGCCACCACGCGAAGAGGCCCATGTAGAGGGCGGTGGAGAGGTAGAACCCGAACGACGGAAGCACCGTGTACGTGAAGTCCGTCGTCCGCCACTTGATGCCGGCGATGAGCACCGCATAGGTGAGCATCGGCACGGCCAGCTTCAGGACGGCGAACAGGCTCCTCGATCCCTCGAAGGCCCCTTCGTCTCCTTGAGGCGTGGTGAGCGCGCGGTACGCGACGACGACCGAAGCGACTCCCATGATCCCGGCCGCCCAGAACGGATACCACCGGGCGCCGACGTCGCCGGGCGCGGTGCCCGCGGAAGGGCTGAACGCCGCCCTCGAGTCGAACATGGCGACGGCGGCGATCAGCACGATCACCGCCGCCGTCGCTACCTGGTACGGCCTCACGTGGCCGTGATCAGACCCACTTGAACTTTGTCGCGATGTCCTGGTGGAGCTGCTGGTACTGCAGGATGAACTGGCGGAACTCGATCCCGGACTTGAAGTCGGGCTGGAGCGCGTTGTCGCTCATGAACTTCTTCCACTCGTCCGAGTCGTAGACCTTCTTGAACACGTCGATCCAGAATGCCTGCTGCCCCTGGGAGAGGCCCGGGGGCGCCATGATCGCGCGCATGATGAAGTAGTCGTCGATCGCGATCCCCTGCGCCTTGCATGTGGGGAGGCTCGCGTACACGGCGGTCGTGGGGCTCGCGGGCATGAACGCGCAGAGCGGCCGCATCTTCTTCGCCTGGTAGAGCTGCAGACCTTCGCTCGGGTTGTTCACGGACGCGACCACGCCACCCTGGTGTCCGGCGACAGCGGCCGCGACCGTCGCGCCTGATGTTTGGCTGATGTAGGTGAAGGGCATTGTCCCCATGAGGTCCTGGATCCTGCGGAAGAGAGCTTCATCCTCCTGTTTCGCACCGGTCCCGGCCACCGTGAGTGAATCCTTCTTGGCCGCGTCGATGAAGTCCTGGGCGGTCTTCCAGGGACTGTCGTCGTTCACCCACAGGAAGAATGGGTCGAGCGCAAGGTTGGCGACCGGCGTGAAGTCCGTCGCCTTGAACGAAAGCTTCTGCGTGATGATCGTCGTGAAGAAGCTGTTCAAGGTGATCATCACGTAGTGCATGTCGCCCGTTTTCTCGTACACGTACTGGAACGCGACGGCGCCGGAGCCGCCCTCCTTATTAAGCGGGGTCACCGGCTGCGGCGAGAATTTCTTGTTCTCGATGATGGTCGCCATCGCGCGCGCGTAAATGTCCGAACCTCCACCCGGCGCGGTGCTTATGACGAACTCGACCGGGTGCGTCGGCTGGATCAGCGCGGCCGCCGAGGCCGAGCCCGAGCTGGTCGGTGTGGCCGAAGGGGCATTTGCCGTGGCGCAGGCGGAGAGAGTGACGAGCGCGGCCGCCAGGATCGCGGCTGTTCGGATCACGGACCTCGTCATGACACGCACCTCCATGGAGCAGGTACGCACCGGGGTGTCTAAGGGGTCACACCGGCGGTCTGACCGCCAGTAATCCTGTCACAATGGCGGAAACGGGTCGGCATGGGGCGTGCGGTCGGCCGGTCCAGAGCTCGTTCGGTCGCGTGGCCGAGCAAGGAGTGTGGGCATGGTGCAGGAGCTGACCAGACCGACGTCGCTGCGACGGGGCGCCGCCCCAGATACGGCGTTCGCCTTCCTCGACGGCGAGTTCCTACCGGTGCGCGACGCCAAGGTGAGCGTGCTGTCGCACGCCTTCAACTATGGGACCGGCGTGTTTGAGGGCATCCGGGCCTACTGGAACGCCCAGGACGAACAGCTCTACGCCCTCCATCTAAAGGAGCATTACCTCCGGCTGCACCGCTCCTGCCGCATCATGCGGATCGGCCTTCCGTACACGGCGGACGATCTCGTCGGCATCACCCTCGAGCTCCTGCGCAAATGCAACTACCGCGAGGACGCGTACATCCGGCCGATCGCCTACAAGTCGAGCCCGGTCATTGGAGTTCGTCTCCATGACCTCGAGGACAGCTTCACGGTCTTCGCTGTCCCGTTCGGGACCTACATCGACATCGATCGCGGCATCTCGTGCAGCGTCTCGAGCTGGCGGCGTACCGACGACAACGCGATCCCGGCCCGCAGCAAGATCACCGGCGCGTACGTGAACGCTGCGCTCGCGAAGACCGAGGCGCAGGAGGCCGGCTTCGACGAGGCGATCGTCCTGACGCAGGATGGCCACGTGAGCGAAGGAAACCCGGACCTGCATTCTCAAGATCGCCGCGGACAGCGGCATCCCGACCGCGATACGCCAGGTTGACCGCACCGAGCTGTATGTCGCCGACGAGGTCTTCCTCTGCGGCACGGGCGCTCAGATCTCGCCTGTGACGAGCATCGATCACCGCGCCATCGGCAAGGGCGAGCGCGGACCGATCACAGCGAAGGTGAGCGAGATCTACTTCGACGCCGTTCGCGGCAAGGCGTCGCAGTATCGCGGCTGGGTCACGCCCGTATACAAGCGTTGACGGCAAAGAAGAAGCTCAAGAAGCCGAGCGCGCTCGGTCGCATCGTGGACGCGATCGGCGCCGCCGGCCGCGACGCCGATCTCGCCCGTCGCAGCGCGAGCGATCCAGCATTCCGCCGTGGCGTCCAGTCGGCCCGCCGCGAGACCCTCTCCAAGTTCAGCACCGTGAAGCACGCGCTCGCCGACCGCGAGCGCATCGAGAAGTCCAAGAAGAAGACTCAGTAGCCTCGCGACCTCTCTTCGCAATCCGCTGGCGCGTCGCGGGTCCTGTCCCCGGGTCGTCGCGGGTCCTGTCCCGGCTCCGCGGGTCTCTCCCTCAGCGCACCCTCCCCGCCTTGCAGCTCACTGTCGTTCGCTGCGGGCGGGTCCCCGGGGCACCCGCGCTTCGTGAGAGACCCGCTGCGCCGTGCCACCCGCGACGCAAGTTTCTCCTAGCGAGCTAAGTCTGTTGCGAGTCCCCTAAAGTCCGATCCGACCCGTACGACGATGTCGGCCGAGCTCAGCTCCCCGCTCGGGAGAGTGTCTACGGGCAGTCCTCCTAATTGGAGGGCCAGGGCGTTCGCGGTGTAGCGCTTCGATCCGTTGCGGACCAGAACGGCAGAGCGGCCGGTGGCGCCGTCGGTCACGTTCGATACGACGAACGCGCGCTCGGTCAGGCGGTCGGCGACGCTCTGCGCCACACCATTCCGAGCCCCGGCGCTTCGGACTTCAACCGACGCACCCTCTGACTTCACCTGCGGGTCGTAGAAGAGGGCCGCGGCCAGATCCCGGATCTTGGCGCGGTCGGGGATGAGGTAGAACCCACCGTCGCCCCCGGAAGACTGCAGCTCGCAGTGCGGGTAGCTGCCACCGCAGGGATACAGCACCTCGCTTCGGATGGCGTCGCCGTCGATCCCTGTGCCGAACTGAGCTAGCGGGAGGATGTTGGCGGGATCGAAGTTCGTCTGGACAGCGCTTCCGACCCGATCCACGAGTGCCGGCAGCCCGCGGAGGAAATCGCCCTCGGAGATCCGCGTCCGCAACGCGGAGAGGACGAGCTGCTGGCGCTGGGCGCGGCTGTAGTCGTTCGTGTCATGCCGCGACCGCGCGAACCGCAATGCAGTCTGGCCGTCCATGAGCTGCGGGCCGGCGGTTATGTCCAGGCGCTCGACGCCGTAGTCCGGCGTCGGATATGACTCGTCCCGCACCGGCCGCTTCACGTCGATCACGACGCCACCGACCGCATCGACGATCTTGGTGAATGCGTCAAAGTCGACAAGCGCATACGCGTTGAGCCGAATCCCGAGCAAGTCCTCGACGACCTTTCGCGTGAGGTCGTAACCGCCATAGGCATAGGCGGCGTTGATCTTGTCGGTGAAGACGCCAGGACGGTCGATGTACACGTCGCGCGGAATCGAGAGCATCGCGGCGGTCTTGTTCACCGGGTCGAGGCTGAGGACGATCATCGTGTCGGTGTTCTGCGTCGTCGAATCTCCCCGAGAGTCGACACCAAGCAGCAGAACATTGAGCCGCTCCCTCTCCGTCCACACCGGAGGGGAGTAGTCCTGGCCCGAGTTCGTGCCGACGCTCGGCGGATTCGCGATCGGCGCGAAGACCTTCGTAAAGAGCCCGGCCCATGGCGCGGACCCGCGATACGCGGTCGCGTAGAAGCCGACAAGCGCGAAGCACACGAGGCCGAGGACGATGTAATCGACGATGTGCCGGCCCCCAAGGGATCTCACCCCGCGGAGCTTTCCGGCGAACGCATCGACGACGACGAAGAGGTGGTACATGAATAAGGTGGCCGCCACCAGGAAAGTGACCTCCGCGGCGTTGCGGAGGACGAAGCTTGTTAGTGGATCGGCGATCGCCGTGAAGACGCCGGCGAGCAGTACGGTGAAGATGGGAACGAGGATCATGAGAGCCCCGCGAATCCACCGGCCGAGGTACATCTGACCGAGGCCCGGTAAGAGGAAGGACAGCAGCGCGGCGAAACCCGGAGAACCCGTCACTGCCGGCGCCGAAAGCGCACGCACGCGCGGTAGGGCGGCCGACGACGCTCCCCGATTCGACACCGAACCCCTAGCGTACGAGACTCGGACTCCCCTAGATGGAGCGCCCGCTTCCGGCTGACTCCGCCACGCTGCGCGGCGCTCGCGCGGTGGGGATCGTCTGCGCGACGCTCTTCATCCTTCCGGTGATCCTCTCGATCGCATTTCCATCGGCGTTCTTGTTCCTGCCGTACAACCGGATCTACGAACGGATGATCGCCGCCGTTCTTCTCGCTTTCGGGCTTGGGCTCGTGCTCGCCCTGCGCGATCCGGTGCGCAACGCCGGCGTGTTCGCGGTCGTCGGGCTCGCAACCGGACTCCTCGATGGTGCGGTGATCTACGCGCTCGTGGTCGACCGTGCCGACCCGCTGCACTGGGTGGCCCAGGTCCCGATCCTGGCGGCGATCACGGCGACGCTCGTGGTGACGTACACGCGCCTTCGTCGCCCGAACCCGATCGTCGTACGGATCGTCGTCGCGGCCGTCGTGATCCTGCCGTTCGCGTTCTATCTCCACGACCTCGCGTACGCCGCGTTCGTCGCCAATCGTTAGCGTTCGGGTCATGCCACCGATCGTGCAAGTCAATGACCTGCGGAAGCGCTATGGCGACATCGAGGCGGTCCGCGGCATCAGCTTCTTCGTCGAGCCGGGTGAGGTGTTCGGCTTGCTTGGCCCGAACGGAGCGGGGAAGACCACAACAGTCGAAATACTCGAGGGGCTCCGACGAGCGGACGGCGGGTCGGCGACGGTCGCCGGGGTGGATGTGTTCTCCAACCCATCCGGCGTGAAGCGTCGCATCGGCGTGCAGCTCCAGGCGAGCGCGTTCCCCGACAACCTGACCGCGCGGGAGACCGTGCGATTCTTCGCGGCCTGCTATGACCTCGAGGTCGACGAGCTGGCGCTTCTGCGTCAGGTCGAGCTCGAGGAGCGTGCGCGGCAGCCGCAGGCGAAGCTCTCGGGTGGCCAACGACAGCGGTTATCGATCGCGACCGCTCTTGTGAATCAGCCGCAGGTCCTCTTTCTCGACGAGCCGACCACCGGCCTCGACCCGCAGGCGAGGCGCAATCTCTGGGACCTGATCCGGAGTATCCAGGCGCGCGGCACAACGGTCTTCCTGACGACGCACTACCTCGACGAGGCCGAGATCCTCTGCGATCGGGTCGCGATCATGGACGAGGGGAACATCGTCGCGCTCGACCCACCACGGAAGCTGATCGACGACCTTCTCGCCCGGGGATTCACGAAGCCGGTCCTGCAGCAGAAGGCCAACCTCGAGGACGTTTTCCTCGACCTCACCGGTCACGAGATTCGCGACGCATGAGGCAAACCCTCCGCCTCTTCGGCCTCCTCCTTCGCGCCTACCTGCGCGACCGCACGGCACTCTTCTTCAGCCTGATCGTGCCGTTGATGCTGATGGTGATCTTTGGCTACCTGAACCTCGGCGACTTCGGTCGGGTGTCGGTCGCCATCGACGATCAGGCGAAGAATCAGTCGAGCGCGCAGCTCGTCCAAATCCTGAATGGGATCGAGACGCTCCAGCTGACCGAGCTCCCGACGGACCAGGCCTTGACGAAATTGCGCCGGACCGAGCTCGACATGCTCATCCTCATCCCGCCAGACTTCGCCATCGCGCCGGCGCGACCCGGACAGACCGTCCCGCAGATCGTCGTCTACGGAGACGACGCGCGGCCGCAGCAGGTCGCGGTCGGTCGCCAGATCGTGTCGCAGGTCATCGATCGGCTCTCGTTCGCGATCACCCAGACGGCGCCGGTGATCGCCGTGAAAGACGAGACCGTGCAGGGGGTGCGCCTGCGATACGTCGATTTCCTTGTGCCAGGGATACTGGGCGTCAACGTCATGCAGCTCGCGGTCTTCTCGGTCGCGTTCGCGCTGGTTGCCGACAAGCAGCGCGGTGTCCTGCGTCGCATCATGGCGACGCCGGTTCGGGTCCCGAACCTGCTCGCCGCGCACGTGCTTACGCGGCTCGTCATTGCGACGGGGCAGGTCGCCGTGCTGCTCCTGGTCGCGCTCGTGCTCTTCAACGTGACGATCGTCGGCGGTCTCGCTCCACTCCTGGTCATCGCGCTCCTTGGGAGCGTCCTGTTCCTCACGATCGGGTTCGCGCTCGCCGGCTGGGCGACGAGCGAGAATCAGGTGCCGGCCATCGCACAGCTGATCACTCTTCCTCAGTTCTTCTTCTCAGGCGTCTTCTTTTCCAAGAATGCGGCGCCCGCGCTCATCCGGCCGGTGACGAACCTGCTCCCGCTGACGCTGCTGAACGACGCGCTGCGTGAGATCAGCGTCCAGGGCGCGACACTTTGGGACGTTCGCACCCAGATACTCGGCTTACTGGTCTGGACGCTAGCCGGGTTCATCCTCGCGGTCCGGCTATTCCGGTTCGAGAAGTTTTAGCGCGACAGCTCCTCGTGGACGACCCGGTGCACGATCGCGCGGAAGTGACCCCAGTCCGCCCAATCGCCCCCGATGTCTTTCGACGGTGCGCTCGCGATGTGGTCCAGCCCGTCGGCGACGTCGGATAGCGCCGTGGGCTCGACCTCGATCCAGTCTTCGATCTGCTCCTCTTCGTCACGCGTCTTGAAGGTCCCGCCGACCTCGTCGAGAAGGAACGCGAGTGTGTGAAAGAGCGGGGGACCCTCTGGAGCGGAGATATCGCGGTAGGTGATCCATGCGAGGAACCGACGGACCACGACCTCGAGCGCGGTCTCCTCGTCGGTCTCGCGACGCAGGGCGTCGAGGATCCGCTCGCCGTGGTGGATCCCGCCGGTCGGCAGCCGATGCGCGCCGCGGGGATAAAAGGTCTTGATCGAGAGAGGCAGCTTTCCGTTGCGCCGTCGGATGACCATACAAACCTCGGCGAACCGGTCCGGTCGTTGGACCGGGTCGAAGAACGGACGGATAACGGCATCGACTCGTCGTGGAGCGCCGTAACGGGTCGCGAGGGCCTGAACCTCATCCAGGTGCGTGCGGTCGAGCAACACAGGACGAAACGCTATCGCTCGCCAGATGTTCCCTTCGAGCTTGATCCCGCCGACGATGTCGCCGACGCCTCCGGTCCCGGATGTGACGGGTGTCGGACGCGCCTCGAGCCAACGCGCCAGACGGCCATCGTCGAAGGCGCGGTCGAGAGCGGCTCCGGCGGTGATGTATGGATCGTGTGCGCCAGTGACGCGGACGGGCACGAGGACCCGAAGCTGGGTGGGCGATCGAGGCTCACCGAGATAGAACGAGGCGGCGATCTCCATCGCACCACCGGGCGCAGGCCGAGAGCCCGAGGCGGCGTTCGATGTGAAGCCGTTCCAGACCCACCGCGAGCGCAGGGTCCCACCCGCGGGAAGGGTTTCGGTGAACTGCGCCGCGGGACAGGCTCCGCCGCCGTGGACCCAACTCGTCTCGTCCACGAAATACGCGTACGACTCGGGATATTTGAGGGCCCATGACTTGAAGCTGCCGAGGACCCCTGGCCAGTGCCGTCCAGCGTTCGGGAGCAGGGGCAGCGCCTCGACCAGACCGGGGATCCTGCAGCCGCCGGCCGTCCACTTCACGTCGTGGTCGTTCGTATTCGAGATCGTCAGCGTTGCCCAGAGCAGGTCGCCCGGCACGATCGCGTCGCGGTCAAGCTCGAGCCGCAAGGTCACACCGTCGCGCTCCGCGACCCCTGCCGGTCCAGGCGGGGTAACGCCACGGTCCGTGGTTACCGTCGCTGTCAGAGCGATGAGCACGGCGAGAACAGAGCGGGTCACCACAACTGAAAGAACGCCTTAGCGTCCCGTGAGGTTCAATCGCGGTCGTACTTGCGGAGCACGTCCTCGAGGGCCTCGCGCAGAAGCACCGCCTCTTTGGTCTTTTTGCGCTCGGCTAGGCCTTTGAGACGGGCGAGCTGGGCGGCGCTGTAGTACGAGGACTTCAAGACCATGTCGTCGGCGGGGGTCAGGCCGACGGTGTCGCCGCCCTGTTCTTTTGCCGCGTAGAGCGCGAGGTCCGCCTTGCGCATGAGGTCCTCAGGACTCTTCGCATCCCGCGGGATGTTGGCGACGCCGATGCTCACCGCACACCGCTGGCCGCGCGCCAGCGCCTTCGCGAAGGCGGCATCTATGTCGCGACGCAGCGTGTCGGCGCGAAGAAACGCGGACTCGACCGTCAGCCCCGGCGCCAGTAGGGCGAATTCGTCACCCCCGATGCGTCCGAGCGTCCAGCTCTCGCGCTTGGCCGTGCGGGAGAGCTCCGTCACGGCCGCGTTGACCGCGC
>VBEU01000177.1 GCA_005883775.1 Chloroflexota bacterium
CGTCCACGACGATGACCATCTTTCCACGACGGATGTCGTCGATCGCCTCGCCGACCGACGCGAAGGGACCAGCCGGTGCGACCACTCTCGGTCGTTTCGGGGTCAGACGCTTCACGTTGGCCATGAGATCAAGTCTAGAGAGCCGGTCACGCCCTTTTGACGAGACGCTCGACATACTTGGCCAGCACGTCCGTCTCGACGTTCACCAGGTTCCCCGAAGCAAGCGCTCCCAGCGTCGTGCGTTCGGCGGTGTGCGGGATGAGCGCGATCTCGAAAAAGGTCTTGCCAAGCCCAGCGATGGTGAGCGAGACGCCGTCGAGCGTGATGAATCCTTTCATCACGATGTAGCGGGCGAGCTCCTTCGGCAACGCGAAGCGCAGGCGGGCCGCGCCACCGCCCTCTTCGTGGCGAGCGACAAGCTTGGCCGTCGCGTCGACGTGTCCCTGCACGAAGTGGCCGCCCAGCGCCGTCGTCGGGGTCGCCGCTGACTCGAGGTTCACTCGCGTGCCGCGGATCGCGCGCCCGAGGGTGGTCCGCGATAGCGTCTCGGTTACGACGTCGACGGCGAACCCGTGCGTGTCTCGCTCCACGACGGTGAGGCACGCGCCCGCGACATTGACGCTGGCGTCGATGCCGAGATCCTGCGCGATGGCCGACGATGAGATTTCGAGTCGCATCCCCGACGCGTTCGGCCCCGCGTGGCGGATGGTCCCGATCTCCTGGACGATGCCGGTGAACATCTAGCCGAGCACCCCTTCCAACGCCAGGTCGTTGCCGAGCCTGCGCACCCGGACGTCGTGGAGGTCGCTCGCTTTGGGAACGCCCTCGAGCGCCGGTGGCCCGTCGCCGCCGGCAACGGGCGAGAAGAGGAGCAGCACGCGATCGACGAGCCCCCCGCGCACCAGTGCGCCGGCGACGTGCGGGCCGGCCTCGCTCATCACGGTGTTCACGCCGTGATCTCCGAGCCACCGGAGTACAGCGCCGAGATCCAGGCCGCCATCGGCGCGCGGTGCGGTGACGAGCAGCACGCCCGCCTCGCGGAGCTTATTCGTGCGGCGAACGTCGGCATCTCGCGCGACGAAGATCACCGTCCGCTGCGGATCCTTCGCCCGCACGACCTTCGCCGTCGGTGGGGTGCGTGCGTCCGCGTCGACGATGACTCGAAGCGGATCGCGTCCCTTGACCTCGCGCACGGTGAGGGCGGGGTCGTCGGCGAGAACGGTGCCGATCCCGACGAGCACCGCGTCCGTGCGATCGCGGAGGCGATGCACCTCGCGGAGCGCGGGCTTACCCGAGAGATAGCGTCGCCCTGGGACCGCGACGCGTCCATCGACGGTGGTGGCGAGCTTCAGCAGCACAAAGGGCCGCCCGCGCTTCAGGCGAGACACGAATCCGGCATTCAGGCGCTCGGCCTCCTCACGTAGGAGGCCCTCTTCGACCTCGACCCCCGCGGCGCGCAGCCCGCGTACGCCCTTTCCATCGGTACGCGGATCAGGGTCGCGCATCGCGAGGACGACGCGCGCGATCCCGGCGTCGCGGATCGCATCGACGCATGGCGGTGTCCGGCCCTGGTGCGCACAGGGCTCGAGATTCGTGAACAGGGTCCCGCCGCGCGCGGCTTCGCCGGCCTTGCGAAGCGCGTTGACCTCCGCGTGCGGCTCGCCGGCGGCGCGGTGGTATCCCTCGCCGACGACCACCCCGTCGCGCACCACGACGGATCCCACCAGCGGATTGGGACTCGTCCGGCCGGCCGCGCGAGACGCGAGTCGGAGCGCGCGGCGCATGTAGGTCGTGTCCGCATCGGTCACGGCTGCTAGTCTGCGGCCCTCGTGACCGTCCTGAAGATGCCGAGTGCCACGAACCCCGGACAGGACCTCCTCCACTCGGCCCTTTCGCAGCTCGATCGTGCCGCGAAGGCATTGAATCTCGATCCGGGGATGCACCGTTTTCTCCAGCAGCCGGAGCGCACCCTCATCGTGGCTCTGCCCGTGACGATGGACGATGGCCGGCTCGAGGTCTTCACCGGCTATCGCGTGCAGCACTCGACCGGTCGCGGACCGGGAAAGGGCGGAATCCGGTTCCATCCGTCGGTAGCGCTCGAAGAGGTGCAGGGGCTGGCGATGCTCATGACCTTCAAGTGCGCGGTGACCGATCTCCCGCTCGGCGGCGCCAAAGGCGGCGTCGCGGTCGATCCGAGCAAGCTGTCGAAGAACGAGGTCCAGCGCCTCACGAAGCGCTACACCGCGGCGATCCTGCCGATCATCGGTCCCGAGCAGGACATCCCCGCGCCCGACGTGAATACGGATGAGCAGACCATGGCGTGGATCGTCGACACGGTCACGATGAT
Source organism: Chloroflexota bacterium (assembly GCA_005883775.1). Lineage (GTDB taxonomy): Bacteria > Chloroflexota > Limnocylindria > P2-11E > P2-11E > 3-1-20CM-2-70-9. Next base: position 2,348 of record VBEU01000177.1, read on the forward strand.
GACCGGTAAGCATTCTCCCGAGGTCGTCACGGGAAAGCCGGTCGAGCTCGGCGGCTCGCGGGGCCGGACCGAGGCGACGGGCCGCGGAGTCGCGTTCGTAACGCTCGAGGTCCTGCGTCGCGAGGGCAAAGAGCCGCGGGATACGCGCGTCGCGATCCAGGGATTCGGCAACGTCGGCAGCGTCACCGCCAAGTCGCTCGCCGCGGCGGGCTGCCGGATCGTGGCGATCTCCGATGTGAGCGGAGGGTACGCGGCACCTGATGGAATCGACGTCGCGCGGGCGATCGAGCACGTGCGCCGCAATCCCGCGCGAACGCTCGAAGGCCTCGCGGGCGTGACGCGGCTCTCGAATGCGGAGCTCCTCGCGATGGACGTCGACGTCCTCGTTCCCGCGGCGCTCGAGGGGCAGATCAACCGCGAGAACGCGCAGGAGATACGTGCCCGGATCATCGTCGAGGGCGCGAACGGCCCGGTGACCGCGGAAGCGGACCGGCTTCTCGCGGAACGCGGCGTTCTGATCGTTCCGGACATCCTCGCGAACGCGGGCGGCGTCGTGGTGAGCTATTTCGAATGGGTGCAGAGCCGCGCGCAGTTCTACTGGGAGCTCGACGAGGTCGAGAAGCGCCTCGAGATCTACATGCGGCGGGCGATGGAGCTCGTGCTCGCGAAGGCGAAGGCGTACGACTGCCCGCTCCGGGAAGCGGCGTTCATCGTCGCGGTCGAGCGGGTCGCGAGCGCGATCACGAAGCGCGGCATCTTTCCCTAGCGACGCCGGTCATCCGGGTAATTGCATAATTATCCAGATAGACGCATAATTCTCGCCCTGTGCCGACTCGAGTCGCGATTGTAGGAGTCACGGGCTACGCCGGGGGAGAGCTCGCGCGGCTGGTCCTACGGCATCCAGAGGCCCGACTCGTGGCCGCCGTGGCCCGCTCGCATCAGGGCGAGCCGCTACGCGCGGCGCAGCCGCACCTGCACGCGGCGGCGGATTCGCTCGTCATCGGATCCGAGGTCGGCGATGCCGAGGTCGTCTTCACGGCGCTTCCTGCGGGGGAAGCCGCAAAACAGGCGCGCGGATGGCTCGACGACGGCCGCACGGTCATCGACATCGGCAGCGATTTCCGGCTTCGCGATCCAAAGCTCTACGAGAGCTGGTACGGCTACACCCATCCTGCGCCCGAGCTGCTCAGGGAGGCGGTGTACGGTCTCACCGAGCTGACGCGAGATCGCTTGCATACCGCTCGGCTCATTGCAAATCCCGGCTGCTATCCGACCGCGGCGCTCCTCGCGCTTGCGCCCGCGCTCAAAGCCGGCCTCGTCACGGAGGACATCATCGTCGACGCGAAGTCGGGCGTCAGCGGGGCGGGGCACTCGGTCGAAGACGCGTACCTCTTCGGAACGATCGACGAGAGTGTTCGCCCCTACGGCGTGCCGAAGCATCGCCACACGCCGGAGATCGCGCAGGAGGCAGCGGCGCTTCTGGGCAAGGCGCCGCGGATAACGTTCACCCCGCATCTCATCCCGATGAACCGCGGTCTCATCGCGTCGTGCTACGCCCCGCTCCGTCCCGGCAAAAGCGCCGAAGACGTCGCGAGTGCGTACGCCCGCGAGTACGCGGAAGAGCCGTTCGTCCGCGTCATCGACACTTATCCCGCCACGAAAGCCACCCTCGGTAGCAACTGGTGCCTCGTCCACGCCCTCGTCGATGAGGAAAACTCACGCCTCGTCGCCTTCGCCGCGCTCGACAATCTCGTGAAGGGCGCCGCGGGATCAGCGCTGCAGAATTTCAACGCGCGGTTCGGCTATCCCGAAACGATGGGCCTCGAGACCCTTCCACTCTGGCCGTGACATTCGAGGATTGGGCCCTCAAGCCCACCGGCGATCTTGTCGGTTACTCGGTCGGTGCGGCCGCCGCCGGCGTGAGGGACGGCAAGCCGAGCCGCCTCGACGTCGCCCTCATCGTGTCGGAACTCCCGTGTGCCGCAGCTGGCGTTTTTACCACCAACCAGGTCATCGCAGCTCCGTGCATCGTCACCCGGCGGCATCTCGAGCGAGGACCGCTTCGCGCGATCGTCGTCAACTCGGGCAACGCGAACGCTTGCACGGGCGAGCAGGGGGAGCGTGACGCGATCGCGATGGCCGAGGCGGCCGCCGACAAGATCGGCTGCGATCCCCACGAGGTCGCGGTCGCGAGCACCGGCGTCATCGGTGTGCCACTTCCGGTCGAACGCATCGCGAGTGCCATACGCTCAATCGACCTGCGCAAGGATGCATGGGACGACGTGGCGCGGGCGATGATGACGACCGACACGCGGCCGAAATCGGTGCGACGTGACTATCCGCTCGGTACCTTGGGCAGCCCGGAGACCGTTCACTTTCGCGGTGTCGCCAAAGGCGCGGGGATGATCCACCCGAACATGGCGACGATGTGGATCAGCGTCGACGGGGACACGAGCACGAACGACATGGTCCTCGTGCTCACGAACGGCGCTTCGGGCTTCAAGCCCGTACGCAAGCCGCTCGCGATGTGCGCCGCGGTCCTCGGATGGCTATGCGAAGACCTCGCACAGCAGATCCTCGCCGACGGCGAAGGCGTGACGAGGGTCTTCAAGGTGTTGATCAGGGGTGCGGCGTCGGACGTGGAAGCGATGCTCGCCGCGCGCACGATCACAACTTCGACGCTGGTGAAGACCGCGATCCATGGCGCCGACCCCAACTGGGGCCGCATCCTGGCAGCCGCCGGTCGATCCGGGGCGAAGGTCGACCAGACCCGAGCGACGGTCCGCATCGGGGACGTGAACGTATTCGAATCCGGCGCGCCACGTTCCTTCGACCGGGAGCGCATCCGCGAGATCTTCAGCTCGCCCGGCCTTCGCATCGCGGTCGACCTCGGGGTGGCGAAGGGCAAGGGCGAAGCCTGGGGAACGGACCTCTCCGAAGAGTACGTGCGGATCAATGCCGACTACACCACGTAAGGACCTTCTCGTGCTGAAGATCGGGGGTTCCGTGGGCGCCGAGAACGACGCATCGCTTGACGCGGTCGTCGCGCTCAACGACGGCGGCCATCCGCTGGTCGTGGTCCACGGCGGAGGACCGCTCGTTGGCGATTGGGCGGAACGCCTGGGAATGGAGACCCGCTTCGTGCGTGGCCTTCGCGTGACCGACGCCGAAACGCGCGATCTCGCGCTCGCGGTGCTCGGCGGGCTTGCGAACGGACGCGTTGTCGCCGCGCTTCTCGCTCGCGGCGTCCCCGCGGTCGGCCTCACCGGGATCGACGGCGGGATGCTCCGCGCGGAGCGGGAGGATGCCGAGCTCGGTTTCGTGGGCCGGGTCAGCCTTGTCGACAGCGCGCTCCTCGAGGAGCTCGTCGACGCGGGCCGGGTACCGATCGTCGCGCCGGCCGCCCTGGATCGCGCGTCCGGAGAGGTCCTTAACGTCAACGGCGACGCCGCGGCGGGCGCCATCGCGGCGAGCCTCGGGGCGCGTCTGCTCGTGTTCGTTACCGATGTGCCCGGTGTCCGGGGGAAGGATGGTCGCGTCATCGCACGGCTCGACGCCGACAAGGCGCGGGCGCTAGTCGACGACGGGACGATCGAAGGAGGCATGCTGCCCAAGGTCGAGGCGTGCCTCATCGCGGCCGCGGCGGGATGCCGCGCCGCG
>VBEU01000018.1 GCA_005883775.1 Chloroflexota bacterium
ACCGACCTTCCCGAAAAGGAGAAGGCTCCCGCAATGCCAGGTGGCGGCGGGATGGATTATTAGCGACTACACGTACTCGATCCGCGAATGCGAGGGGCCCGCTGTGAACCAGCGGGCCTCTTCTTTATCTAGCCGTCAGCGTCAGCCGCGGCCGGGGTAAGGCGCGGGCTGGCCAAGTAAGTCCTTGCCGATGATCGCGTGGTCTACAGCGCTCTGACCGATGTAGCACTGCCAGACCATCCCACCGCGGTGCAGACCGAGGCACCCGCCGGCCACTCTCCCCCCGATCACCAGCGACTCTTTCGCGTCCAGGAAGTTGGAGATCTCCGGCGCCGGAGCTCGCGACAGGGTGCAGCGGAACGAGGCCTGATCTGCGCTCAGCACACACTTCGGATCCGTGGCCGCGAAGATAGCCGCGCCCGAGGGCATACCGGCCTCGACCTGCTGCGCAGTCACTTCAGTCGCGGTAGGAGCGCGGCCGCCTGGGAACGGCGGCGGTTCAGTGGGCGCGGGCGCTGGAGAGCTCGGGTTCGCCGATGACCCAGGCGTCTGCGAGAAGGTGCGAATTTCCTCGAACGAAACGCAACGCACGAACTTCGCGGGGGAAATGAACCACGTTCCGTCTTGAAGGATCGTGGCTTCGTAGGTGTCCGTGCCAGCGACAACCCAGACCGGGGCCCGCGGCAACGACCCGGAAGGGAAAAGCTCGAAGTCACGAATTGCCGGGTAGGCGCTTCGGAAAGCGGTTTCGGGCGTTGCGCCTCCGTGCGTGGTGGGCTGGGGAAATCTCGCGATGTCCATCAAGGGACTGCCGTTCGTGCAGTCCGGCGCCCCGGCCGCGCTCAGGACGACGAACCGCGTCAGCGTGTAGGCACCAGACGCCGTCTTGGGCGCGAGCGCATCGAACGCGACCTGCACCCTCCCGCCAGGCTTAACACCTGCCGCGCCGATGCTCGATGCAGCTGGCTCGATCCGAGTGCGGGCATCGGCCTCGAAGAGCGCCGGGTTCTCGAAGTCGGCGGCGATCGTCAGCGCGTCGGGAGTAACGCGCACGAGCTGCGAGCCAAGCACCTCGACGACCCGCCCGGTGATGAGTCTGCAGGCAGGCGACGTTGCCTGATCTGGTGTTGCGCAAGCCAGAGCCGCAGCTCTCGGCGCCGTAGACGATCCCGCCGCGCCGACTCCCTCGCCGTACGAAGGGATCCGCTCGAGCGCGGGAGCGGCGATGATCACCGCGAGAGCGATGACGGCAAGCGTCGCGGCGAGCGCCGGGATAAGACGACTTCGATTCCGCTCCGGTGGAGTCCAGCGCTCCCGCGGTGGGAGAGGAATCCGCGCAACCTCACCCTGAAGCCGGTCCACCACCGGTCGCTCGTACGGACTCATCGGACCTCCAGGCGCTTGCGAAGCTTCGCCAGGCCCTGGGTCGTGTGTGCTGCGACGGTCCCGCGCGCGATCCCGAGTGCAGCCGCGGTCTCGTCCTGGGAAAGGCCGACCAAATACCGCGCAGCCAACACCTGCCGCTGACGCAGGGGCAGTCGTCGCATCTCAGTCAAGAGCTCCGTGCCCTCCCCGTTCATCTCGGTCGTGCGATGAACGAGCGAAAGTGGCGCAAAGATCGCCGAACGGATGCGATGGCTACGCCACCGCCGCAGGCCAACGACAAAGAGCCACCCTCCCGGACGAACGATCTCGTCCTGGCGCGTGAGCGCCCTCTCGAACGCGTCGTGCAGGGCGTCTTCGGCCTCGTCGGGTCGAGCCCCGGCAGCGACGAGGGCGCGAAAAACGCGCGGAAAGCACTCTTCATAGACGCGTTGCCATTCGGATCGATCCAACCTGGCCTCTACCGCGCTTTCACTAGTGAAGAGGGCTGGGGGACCGGTTCTGCTTAGGCCCATGAAGTAGCCGAGCCTAGCGAGGCGCACCAACCGAGGTGCCTCCGCGTCTGTTACGGAACGGAGGTGGGTGGCGCGATGCGCGACTCCATCACGACGACGCCGTGCTTGCCCCAGGGAGAATCGTCGACCGTGACCGCGCAGCGGTCGAAGCCCGCGACCTCTGAGCTGATCTCGACCACCTGGATGTCCTCACCGTTCGGTCGGAACGTTGCGGCGCGCGCCCACGTGCTGTCCGGGCTGACGAGCCAGATCGTGAGGACCTTGTCCGCGGCGATCGGCGGAAGATCGTGAAAAAGGACGAAGGGTTGTTTGCCAGTGGCGCGCGGGTCGTAGAGAGTGCCGCCGGAGCCAGCGAACGAGCCGGTGCCGGCCATGTACCAGGTGCGGGCACCTTCGCGGATGCTTTCCATCGTCCTGTTGTACTGATCTCGCTCGGCCGTGACCGCTACCAGCCGGCGGTAGGCATCGACGTCCGCAGCACCGAGAACGATCACCACCGCCGTGACAGCCGCGATCGCGAGGCGCCACGGACGGATCGGACCGAACGACCAGCGGCGCGAGCCGGCGGCGACGCGTGAACGTGCCTCGGGTGTCGCGGCCTGCAGAAGGCGGTCGCGAAGCGCGGGTCGCGGCTCACGGAGCGCGACGGTGTCGGGCAGGCTATCCACGACCTCCGCGAGCGTGGCCGCTTCGGCGCGACAGGACGCGCACGTCGAAAGGTGCTGAGCAACGCGCTCGGCGTCGGTACTGCCGAGCGCGCCGAGCGCGTAGGCCTCGAGCTCATCCAGAACGTGTTCGGTCATCGGGTCCGCTCCAGCGCGCGACGCATCTTCTGGAGCCCGATGCGCATGCGGCCCTTCACCGTGCCAAGAGGGACCCCCATGAGCTCCGATAGCTCGACGTGCGTGTAGCCGCCGAAATAGGCGAGCTCGATCGTCCGGCGCTGGGCCTGGGGGAGCGCTTCGAGCGCGTCGCGGACGGTGCGCTGCTCCACGTTCTTCTCGGCGGCCAGCGCGGTGTCGTCATCGCTCGGCTGGGATTCGGCCATCTCGAGGGGCGCCGGCCGGAAGGTCGTCTTGCGCCGGAGGATGTCGACCGCCCGGTGGTGGACGATCGAGAGAAGCCAGGCACGCGGGTTGCCCCGCTCGCGGCGGTACGTCGCCGCCCCTCGCCAGGCGGACAGGAAGGCGTCCTGGACGACGTCCTCCGCCGCCTCGCTCTCGCCGAGAATTCGATAGGCCAAGGAGTACGCCAGACGCCCATAGCGGTCGTAAAGCGCGGCGAGGGCGCCCAGATCCCGGGCCGCGAGTGCGGTCAGGAGAGCGTCGTCGGCCGGCTGCTGCTCAGGCACTACGAAAAATGTACGGTCGACGAACAGGGGTGGATGTAGGCGGAAAGAAAACGCCCCGAGCGACCTGCCTCCGTGCCCTACCGCAGCTTCGAAGCACTGCGGCCTGGCCGTGGAGCCGATCCTCGATTTCCTCTCGGACCGCCTTTGATGCTATCTCCGGTTGCGCTCCCGGGGAACGTTGACCTTGATGGAATCTCGGACCCGTTCCCTTTAGCAGACCCCTCGGGACAGGGAGAAATCTACGGCGCGATCAGAGGTCAGGCAATCAACTTATCCACCAAATCGAGACCCGCGTGCGGCAGGTTGTCCACGATTTCGGGCGCTTATCCACGACGAATCAACAGTCCGCTTCCTCCATACGATGGACACGATGGCCGACCCGATCCTCGATCCCCTGAATGACGAGCAGCGCGTTGCCGTGACCCACGGCGACGGGCCGCTGCTCATCCTCGCCGGCGCCGGCTCCGGGAAGACCCGTGTTCTGACGCATCGGATCGCCTACCTCATTCGCGACCTCGCGGTGCCCGCGAGCGCGATCCTGGCCGTGACCTTCACGAACAAGGCCGCCAAGGAGATGCGCGAGCGGCTTGACCGGCTTGTCGGCAAAGAGCGCCTTGCCGAGCTGACGGTCGGGACCTTCCACGGCTTCTGCGCGCGGCTGCTCCGCCGCGAGGGTCCCCTGGTCGGGATCGATCGATCCTTTGCGATCTACGACGAAGCCGACCAGCGGGCTGTGCTGCGCCAGGCGATGGCCGACACCAACGCGAGCGAGCGCGTCTTCGCGCCGGGCGCGATCTCGTCGGTCGTCTCGAGCGCCAAGAACGAGCTCAAAGGGCCGGCCGACCTCGCGTCGAGCCCGAAGGGCCAGCTCGATCGGATCGCGGCGATCGTCTGGAAGCGGTACGACGAGCTTCTCCGCGAGAACAACGCCGTCGATTTCGACGATCTCCTGCTCCTCGCCTGCCGGGTGTTCGAAACGAGCGACCGCGCGCTCGAAAAGTGGCAGGACCGCTACCAGCACATCCTCGTCGACGAGTACCAGGACACGAATCGCGCCCAGTACGTGCTCCTTCGCTACCTGGCGGGGTTCAAGCAGAACCTGGCGGTCGTCGGCGACGACGATCAATCGGTCTTCAGCTGGCGCGGTGCCGATGTCCGCAACATCCTCGACTTCGAGCGTGACTACCCGAACGCGAAGGTTGTGAAGCTCGAGCAGAACTATCGGTCCACGCAGCGGATCCTGGACGCCGCGCACTCGGTGGTCCGCAACAACGCGGCGCGCAAGGAAAAGAAGCTCTGGACCGATCGCCAAGGCGGCAGCGACATCGTGGTGATGCAGGCGTACGACGAGTCGCACGAGGCGGAGATCGTGGCGCGCGAGATCGAGCGCCTGCAGCGGGAGGGCGAGGCTCACGGAACCCGCGACGTCGCTGTGCTGTACCGGACGAACGCGCAGTCCCGTGCGATCGAGGACAAGTTCCGCGCGTTCGGCCTCGCATACCAGATCGTCGGCGGCGTCTCCTCGGTGACAAGACGCGCGCCGCGCTCCTCGCGAGTGCGCGCGAGCACGAGATCAGTGTCGGGGAGGCTCTCGAGAAGGCCGAGCTCATCACGACGATCCCGCGGCGGCAGCAGGAGGCGCTCGTGGCGTTCGGCAAGATCATCGCGCGGCTCCGGGTCTCCGGGGAGCAGCTCGCTCTCCCGCGGCTCATCGACGAGCTCGTCGAGCGAACCGGCTATGAGACCTATCTAAAGGACGGGACCGAGGAGGGGGAGGAGCGCTGGGCCAACGTGCAGGAGCTCCGCACGCTCGCCGAGGACTACGTCGCGCTGCCTCAGGACGAGCAGCTTCCGAGCTTCCTCGAAGAGATCGCACTCGTTTCCGATGTCGATGAGTACCAGGACGCCAAGCCGGCCGCCACGTTGATCACGATGCACGCGGTCAAGGGCCTCGAGTTCCCCGTTGTCTTCATGACGGGAATGGAGGAGGGCGTTTTCCCGCACATGCGCGCGATCGAGAGCGGCAAGGAGTCGGAGCTGGAAGAAGAGCGAAGGCTCTGCTACGTCGGCATCACACGCGCGAAGGATCGCGCGTACCTGACCTACGCGCGACGGCGATCCCTCTTCGGTCACACCAACATGAATCCGCCGTCACGCTTTCTGACAGAGCTGCCGAGCGAAGGCGTCGAGCTTCGCGGCGACGTCGAGACCGAGGAGCGCGACTCGTGGGCCGAGCTCGATTGGGAGCGCGATCGGGGTCGCTACGAGGAGCGGAAGCAAGCGAGGCGCGACGCGATGCTCGCGGGTCTGCCCGGGTCGTGGACCGGCCGCGCGACGAAGCAGCGCACCGCGGTCGTATCCGAAACGCGCTTTCGCGCCGGCGATCGCGTGATTCACCCTTCCCTAGGCGAAGGGATGGTCGTGTCGAGTGTCGCGCGCGACGACGATGAAGAGGTCACAGTCGCATTTCCCGACAAAGGCGTGAAGAAATTGATGGCGAGCTTCGCAAAACTCGCCCGGGCCGAGGGGTCGCTCGGTCGCTAAGGGCTCAACCGGCACGCTGCTTGCCCGGATTCAGGCATGGCTCAGGTTGGGGGAGCTATTCGTCGGGCACCACCGCGTCTCGAGGTCCGCCTGCCGCTCACCGGGTCGGCCGATATCGCTTTTGGGCTCGTTCTCCGAAGACCACGCCGGCGGCGGCGCAAACGGAGCGCGCTCAAGCAATGGACCCGCGTCGTCACGACGGCGGCGTGCTGCGTCATCGCGGCCGTGATCCCCATATGGACGGTGATCGCCGCACCGGAGCTGGAGCGGCTCGGAGCCGTCGCGCTTGCGAAGCCCACGTCTCCCCTCGTGGCCACGTCCCCGATCGACTCGGTGGAGCGCGCGGTCGTGGTCGCGCGGGGCGCGCCGATAACCGCCCTACGGAAGGACCCGCCGGGCCTCCAGGTGCACGCGGTCGCGCCAGGCGAGACGCTTCTTTCGATCGCGGCGCGGTACGGGATCACGCCGCAGACCATCGCTTACAACAACGGGATAAAGGACACGGCGGAGCTCCGGCCGGGTCAGTCGGTCGTGATCCCGCCGATCGATGCCGCCATCCATGTGGTTCGCGACGGGGAGACGCTCTCGAGTATCGCCGCGAGCTTCGGCGCGGATGCCGACACGGTGAGGAACGTCAACAGCGTCGCCTTTGAGCCTGCCGATGTGACGATCGGCCGGGTCCTGCTTATCCCGATGCCCGAAGGCCGCTACCCGGGCTTCCGTCTTGTCGTGAGCGACGCGCCACGCGTGTTCGCGCCGCGCATTCGGTGGCCGACCGAGGGCATCGTGACGCAGCTCTTCTCTCAGATACACACCGGTGTGGACATCGCCGCGCCGTACGGATCGGCCGTGGTTGCGAGCGACTCCGGCACCGTCACCGAAGTCGGTTGGCGCGGTCCCGGCGGGCTGTCGGTCTGCGTGCTCCTGGACTGGGGTCTCGAGATATGCGACTACCACCTCTCGGGGACGAACGTCGAGCTCGGCGAGCGTGTGG
>VBEU01000019.1 GCA_005883775.1 Chloroflexota bacterium
CGTCTCGAAGGCGAGCAGACACGTCTACGCGCGTCCGAGTCGTCACGCTTTTCTCGCTGCGCTTGAGCAGGTCGGGAGAGGGTCGTTCCCGGTTTGTGCCCTTCAGTCCGGCTCGATCACCTTTGTCGCTGCCGGATACGTTCCGAGGATTTGCTGCCACTCGCAGCACGTGCGCATTAGCGAGAGTGCTTCCTTGGACGGCCACACCGCGGGGTCACCTTCGAAATCGAGGTAAAAGACGTAGTCCCAGGGCGCGGCACGACTCGGGCGCGACTCGATCTTGGAAAGCTGGAGCCACGCCGTGGCGAACGGCTGCAGCGAGCGCACGAGAGCGCCGGGGAGGTTCGCGGTCTTGTAGACGAGGCTCGTTTTCGTGGGTCCCGACCGCAGCGCGGCAGGGATTCGCTCGGCAATCTCGCGGTCGCCGTTCTTTGCGAGGGCGAAGAATCGCGTGAAGTTGTCGCGCGAGGTCTCGATGGCCTCGGCGAGGACGTCGAGCCCGTAGCGCCCTGCCGCCCGCCGGCTCGCGACCGCCGCGATCGCCGGGTCTCCGCCCTCCGCGATCTCCGCCGCGGCTCCGGCGGTATCGAAGGCCACTTCCGGCTGGATCCGGTGCTCGCGCAGGAATTCTTCGACCTGCGCGAGCGCCTGTGGGTGCGAGCGCGCGGCCTTTACGTCTTCCAGGCGCGTGCCGGGCACCGCGAGGAGGCTGTGGCTCACGCGAAGGATGAGCTCGGCGACGATCTTGGCGCTGTCGTGCTGCCGCAAAAGGTCATAGACGTCCGCGACTGATCCCGCGTGCGTGTTCTCGACCGGGACGACCGCGGCGTCGACCTCGTCCGCCTCGAGGGCGGCGAAGACCTCCGCGAAGGTGCGGCGCGGCAGGAGGCTGGCCCCCGGAAAGAGCGCCGCCGCGGCCGCCTCCGAGAACGCCCCAGCAAGACCCTGGTAGGCGACGTTCGTCAGCGGTACACCGCCGTGCGCCATTCCGGATGCCCGTTGTCGTCGCCATGGGCGAGACCGAAATAGACCTCGCCGATCTTCTTCGCCACCGGACCGATCGCGCCATCGCCAACGATCCGTCCGTCGATCTTGACGCAGGGCGCGACCTGCGCGCCGGTGCCGCAGAAGAAGACTTCTTCCGCGACGTAGAGCTCGGTGCGATCGACCTGCCGCTCCTCAACGAGGATGCCGAGCTCGCTAGCGATCTCGAGGATCGAGTCGCGGGTGATGCCCTCGAGGATGTCGTCGGTCACCGGCGGCGTGATCAGCGCGCCGTCGCGGACCATGAAGAGGTTCGCGCCGCCGCCTTCGGAGACGTGCCCGTCGGCTGTGAGGAAGATCGCTTCATCGGCCTCGTAGTCGTGCGCCTCGTCGACCGCGAGTGCCGTGTTGATGTACGCGCCCGTCAGCTTGGCCCGCGCGGGGATCGCGTCGTCGGAGATGCGACGCCAGCTCGCGGTTCGCGCGGCGAGCCCGCCGGTCGGCAGATATGCGCCGAGCGGAAAGGCGTACATACCGAAGCCGTCGCGCAGTCCCTGAAGCGCGACCTTCACCGAGCGTGCTGCCTTGAAGGCGAGAGGCCGGATGTAGACGTCGCTCTTGAAGCCGTTCTTTCGAAGGAGCTCGAGCGCGATCTCGGAGAGCGCATCGGGATCGCCGGGGAGCGCGATGCGCATGATCCGCACCGAACGCGCCATACGTTCGAAGTGCTCGCGCAACCGAAAGACGTAGAGCTGCTCTTGGGCGGGGTTCCAGTACGCACGGATACCCTCGAAGACACCGGTGCCGTACTGCAGCGCGTGGGTCGCGATGGAGACCTTCGCGTCGCCCAGGGGCGTGAACTTTCCATCGAGGTAGGCGACGCCGGTCTCGACGATCTCCTGTCCGACCGCCGCGACCTCGTTCAGCCGTTGCTGGACCGTGCTCGCCATGACCAGACCTCCTGATAACAAGAGACCTCCCGATCTCGGGAGGCCTTCACGCTGCCGATCGTTGTCGCGTTAGCGGCGCGCGCCTCCCCGTCGAGCTCCCACAAGGAGCTCGCCGAAAATGACCACGACGAACGAAGCGCGCATGAGACCGGGAACGCTAGGCGCTGGCTCTGTGGCAGTCAAGGTCAGACGCGACCGATCACTTCCTCGCGCTGCCAGACGCGGCGGGCAACCTCAAGCGCCAGGATGTCTATAAGGACAAGTCCGACGCCCAGGGCGAGAAGAGGCCAGCCTTCGCCGAACTGCGACGCGACGAATCCGAGCCCGGCGAACACCGCGGCGGAGAGCGCGATCACAAGCCCCGCGACCTGCTGAGCGGCGCGGCTGGATTTCACGCGTGCTGCCACGATCATCGTGATGCTGCCCGTCGTGACCAGATACAAGAGCGATAGCACCAGGAACGCGTAGAGGAGCTCGGGCGTCAGCACCCGCGCGACACGCGTCACGCCGTAGCGATACGAGGCGAGTCCATAGGCCGCGGAGAGCGTCACGCTACAAGCGACCATCACCGGAACGACCATGCCCACGAGCTTGCCGAGAACGATGTCGAAGTCGCGGATGGGGGCGGCGAGGAGGGGGACCAGCGTGCCGTTCTCCTTCTCCATCGTGAACGTCGCCGCGATGAGCGCGACGCCCGAGAGTGCGGGAAAGAAGACGCTCTGCAGCGCGAGGCCGAGGAGCGTCAAGTCGCCCGCGGGCCCGGGCGGGACGCCGCGATTCGAGACGACGAAGAAAAGCGGGATCACCACGAAGATGCCGGTTCGGAGCAGCGACGTGCGGTCGAGGAAGACCTCCCAGCGGATCTCGCGCCAGGCGATGAGCCACCACTTCATCTTCATCGGCGTGCCTCGGCCAGGATGCTGAGATAGGCGTCCTCGAGCGAGCGCTCCTCCGCCGACAGGGTGACGACGCGCACGCCCGCATCGAGAAGCGCGCGGAGCGCGGCGGGATTGACAGCGGCAGGGTCATCTGGCGCGAACCGCAGCGCTGCGAGCCCGTCCTTCGCGATCGCACTCTCGGCGGTGATGCCAACGCGGGCGAGAGCCTCCCGAGCGGTCGCCGCATCTCCCGCGAACGACACCGTGTAGCTCGGCCGTCCCGCCGCGCGGATATCGGCGGTGGCGCCGGTCCGCAGGACCTTGCCTTTGTAGAGCACGACGACGCGGTCCGCGATCCGCTGCGCTTCGTCGAGGTCGTGCGTCGTCAGCAGGATCGCGCGATGCCTGGCGCGAAGCGAAACGATGAATCGGCGCAGCATCTGCGACATCTCGGGGTCGAGAGCGGTCGCCGGCTCATCCAGGAGCAGGACCGGCGGATCGTGGACCAAGGCCCGCGCGATGGCGACCTTCTGGCGCATGCCCCGCGAGAACGTCGCGAGCTTCCGATCGAGCACATCGTCGAGACCGAGGAGCTTTGCGAGCTCGGCAGCGCGCACGTCGGGATCTGCCACGTCGTAAAGGCGCGCGAAAAAGCCGAGATAACGGCGCAGCGGCATGCGCTCGTACAACGACGGCTGGTCGGTGACGAAGCCACACCGCGCGCGGACCGTGTTGGCGTCCTTGCGCACCGAAACGCCGTCGACGAGGACGTCACCTTCGCTCGGCGCGAGGATCCCCCCGATGATCCGGCTCGCCGTCGTCTTGCCGGCGCCGTTCGGGCCGAGGAGCGCCACGATCTCGCCCGGGTGGACCTGGAACGAAACGTCGTCGAGCGCCAACGTCCCGTCGAAGCTGCGCGAGAGGCGCGTCACGTCGATCACGCTTCGAGCATACGAGCGTTATGAGCTAGCTTTTGACGTAGGTGGACGTCGCCATTCTCTCGCTCCACGGTCGCACGGCGTGGGCACTCGTCTTTTACTACACGGCCGTCGGGCTCTGGGGCCTCTTCCTCGGCTTTCGTAATTCCGGTCCCACCCCAGGCTTTCGCGGCGCGATCGCCATCGCCGTCATCGCCTCCATCGTGCAGGGCCTGCTCGGTGCACTCGTCGCGTTCTCACAACCGCCCCGCGATCTGCTCCATGTGCTGTACGGGGTCGCGGTCGTGCTCGCCATGCCGTTCGCCGCGTCGCTCCTCCGGGACCGCGCCCCACGCGGCCAATCCGTGGCGCTCGGCTTCGCCGCGCTCTTCACCGCGGGCCTGGCGATCCGGGGCATCATCACCTCGTGACCGATGACATCGCGCCGCTCATCGACGAGCGCCCGGACACCTCGGTGGCGGCGCTCCAGGCGCTGCGCGGCGACTTCCTCTACTTCAACGTCGCCGGATCAGGGCCCACGTTCCCGGTCGCGCAGCGCTCGGCCGAGCGATTCCGCACGTGGCTGAACGAGGTCGGCATGTTCGGTCACGTCGGGTACGCGGCCTACAACGCCGCGCTCGATGCCACCCGGGCGGACCTCGCGACGACGCTCGGGGACCCAGGTGGCGCGGCCCGCGTCGCGCCCTCTACCCCCTGCGGCGGCGCGCGGAGCTCGGCGACGAGCTTCGCGAGATCGGCTGGCATCGCGACCGCGACCGCCTTCTCGACGAGCTACGCGGTGGCATGCGCGACGGCGCCAAGGCGCTCGTGATCTCGCTCGTGTCCTGCAAGACCGGCGACGTGCTGCCGGTGCGCGAGGCGTGCCGGATCGCGCGCGAGGCCGGCGCGATCTCGATCGTCGACGCGGCGCAGGCCCTTGGGCAGGTGCGGGTCGATGTCGAGGATCTCGGGGCGGACGCGGTGGTGACCCTCGGCCACAAGTGGCTGCACGGACCGCTTGCGACCGGCGGCTTCTGGGTGCGCGATCTCGCGCTCTTCGGTCCGACCCGCCTCGGTTGGCGCTCGCGTCTCGAGCTTCCGACCGGGAGCCGCGATTACAACCCCAACGCCACTCGGTTCGAGACGGGTACGGTGGACGTCGCCGCGTTCGTGGGTCTGCGGCAGACGCTCGTCGTGCACCGCCTGCTGGGGTCATGGGTTTCCGACCGCCTTCGCGCCCTGCGCAGCCGTCTGCTCGAGCGGATCGGCGATCTGCCGTTCACTTTGCGTTCGACGCCCGAGGCGCCAACGGGCATCGTCGTCGTCGAACCGCGCGGCGGCGATGTCGCCGCGCTGGTACAAAGGATGTGGGACGAGGAGCGCATCGTGGTGAAGCTCATCGACGAGCCCGGCATCCCGCAGGCGATCCGGTTGTCGTTCTGGGCGTTGCACAAGGAGAAGGACATCGATCGCCTGGTGGCCGCGTTCGCCCGCACGCTCGCGGTCGGCGTGCCCTGATGGCCGCACTCACCGGCCACGTCGCGATCGTCACCGGAGCCGGACGCGGACTCGGCCGCGCCGTCGCCGAGCGCCTCGCGGCCATGGGAGCGTCGGTGGTGCTCGCGTCGCGAAACGCGCCCGAGCTCGACGACGTCGCGAAGGCCATCAAGCGTGCCGGCGGAAAGGCGCTCGCGCAGACAGCCGACATCGCCGACGAGCGTCAGGTGCAGGAGCTCGTTCTTGCGACCGAGCGGTGGGTCGGGCCGGCGACGATCCTCGTGAACAACGCGGGCATGGTCGATCCGATGGTCCCGCTCGCGCGCTCGAACGCGGCGCTCTGGCTTCGGAGCGTCGCGATCAACGTGGGCGGAACGTATCTGGCGACGCGCGCCGCGCTGCCCGGGATGCTCGACCGCGGGTACGGCCGGATCGTCACGATCTCGTCGGGTGCCGCGTCGCGCCCGTCCGCCGGATGGACCGCCTACGCGGCCGGGAAGGCGGCGGTCGTTCAGATGACGCGGAGTCTCGCCCTCGAGCTCGACGGGACGGGCGTGACCGCGAACGCGTTCAATCCCGGATACATGGACACCGAGATGCAGGAGCGCATCCGGCGGACCTCCACCTCCGATTTTCCGCGGAGCGATGAGTACCGAGCAGCTCAGGCCGAAGGCAAGCTCAAGGATCCAAAGGAACCGGCGCGCGCGGTCGCGTATCTGGTGCTGCCAGCGACGCAGCGGAACGGCGAGCACCTCGAGTGGACCGACGACGGAATTCGTCGCGAAGTGGAGCGCGCCGTCCCGGCCTGAGCGACGATCCGCTGAACCTCTCGGTCCCTGACCGAGCGAGCCGGGGCAAACCTTTTTACGACTCATCTACGTGTCGGTCTAGCAACAGGAACGTGTTGTGCAGCAGCCGACCACACGTCGGACGAATCAGAGGAGTAACACAAATGAAACGCGCGGTTCTCGCGGTCGCGGTCGCGGTCGGACTTGTGACCGGTATCGCATCGCCTACTTCTGCCATCGGGCTAACCCAGGTGACGTTGAGCTGCGACGACGGGACCACGAGCACGATGGTGGTGGACTCGGACACCCTCACGGGACTGACGCTCGCAGTCCAGGGAATGATCGACTATCCCGCGGGTCTCAACTGCGCGATCGCCCAGGTGCCGCTCATCGTTCGCATCGGAGGCATTGCGCTGGCTTCGCCAGGCACGAATCCATTCCTCGTCGGCGGTGGCCGCTGGCTCGTTCCCTGTTCGTCCCTCACCGGAGGAGGCGGAACAACCACAGGCGTCGCCTTGAACGTGCATCAACGGGACGACGGGACCCCCTACGGGACCCTCAACGAGACTATTCCCGCGAATCAGTCATGTCCTAACTTTGGGCCCGTCGGCGAAAGTCACTTCGGCTCGACGCCGACGTGCATTCTTATCGACGGCTCGACGGCGTTCGTAACATCACACGTTACACAGACGTCCGGGCAGGTGGGCTTTCCAGCCGACAACGCCGGCTTCGTGACCTTTGGCAATTACCTTCACTTCGGATTCCAGGACAACGGCAACCCCTCGCAGGGGATTGACATGCTGGACGGTCCGCCAGCTACTCCGACGGGAGACCCCGACCAGACGTGCACAGCGGCGACCAACCCAGCTCCGATATTCCCGCTCCAAAACGGGAATATCTCGATACGCAACAGCTAACCGGTCCCGCGAACGGTCAAGACGGAGAGCGGCCGGAACCGGCCGCTCTCTTCTTTCAGCGCTCCGGCGATTTCTCCCCGCGCGACCCGACCGGCTTGAAGTTCTTCCGCTTCTCGATGGCCGCGCGGAGCAGCTTGCTCGTCCCTTCGGGATCGGTCTGCGCGCGGCGCTCGAGCTCCGACGCCGGCCGGCCGATGAGGCCGCAGGTCCCGCAGTCGCCGCGGCTGTCGAGGCGCGCGTGGCAATGCGAGCAGTGCACCTCGAAGGCGCCGTGCGGCTGAAAGAGGCCCAGCGCCTGGGCCTCGGCCATGAGCACTCTGGGATCGACCATCAGTACGCGAGCACGACCGATTTCTTTTCGAGGTAACCGTCGAGGCCCTCGATGCCGTGCTCCTTGCCGAACCCCGACTGCTTGGTGCCGCCGAAGGGCAGCTGGTCATACGCGACCTGGATGTCATTGATCCACGTGTAGCCCGCTTCGAGCAGCTCGGCGGCCTTGCGAGCCTTGGCCAGATCTTTCGTCCAGATCGACGACCCCAGCCCGTACACGCTCGCGTTCGCCTTCGCGATGGCGTCGTCGAGATCCTTGACGATGAATATGGGAAGTGCCGGGCCGAACACTTCCTCGGTGGCCATTCGCGAGTCCTCCGGCACGTCCCGTAGGACGGTCGCTTCCATGTACCAGCCCTTCTCGAACTCCTTGCCCTCGGGGCGCTTGCCGCCGGCGAGCACTTTGGCGCCTCGCTTCACCGCGTCGGCGACCTGCGACTCGACCTCGGCGCGCTGCCGCTCGGTGTGTAGCGGGCCCATCTTCACGCCTTCCTTGAGGCCATCGCCGACGGGCCATTCTTTGCGCGCGCGGTCGGCGATCTTGGTCATGAATTCTTCGGCGATCTGCTCGAAGAGGTAAACGCGCTTCACCGCGAGGCATGCCTGACCGGCGTTGAAGAACCGCCCGATCGCTGTGGCTGCGGTGGCCCGTCTGATGTCCGCGTCGTCGCACACGATCATCGGGTCGCTTCCGCCGAGCTCGAGCGTCACGCGGGTCACGTTCTCGGCCGCGAGCTTCATGATCCGTTTGCCCGTCTCGGTCTGTCCGGTGAACGCGATCTTGTTCACTTTCGGGTGCGACACGAGCGCGTCGCCGATCTCGGCACCGGGCCCATGCACCGTGTTCAGCACGCCCGCCGGGATCCCCACCGAGTTGATGATCTCGATCGTCTTCTGCGTCGCGAGCGGCGTCGTCGACGCGGGCTTGAGCACGACGGTGCAGCCGGCGGCGAGCGCGGGGCACACCTTGTTCGCCATGAGCGTCAGCGGAAAGTTCCACGGCGTGATCGCCACGACGACCCCGACCGGTCGCCGCATGGTGAGGCCGAACTTGTTCTGGTCTTCGAGCGGCACGTAGTCGCCGCGGAGCTTGTCCGCGAATCCGGCGAAGAACTCGAGGTTCTCCGCGACCCGCGTCGCCTCGATGAACGCCGCGCGCTTCGTACCCGAAAGCGAGGCCCACGCCGGAAGCGCTTTCGCCGCGGCCTCGACCGCGGCGTCGACCTCCGACGCCGAGCCCTTGGGGATCGTGTCTACGATCTCGCCGTTCGCGGGATTCCTGACCTCGATCGTCTTTCCCGTCTGAGCGCCGACGGTCTGACCGTCGATGAGCATCGTTGCCATGAAGAAGTCCTCCCGTTCGGTGGGCGGAACGCCCACGACGCGCCTGCCGCGCGTCATTCGCCAGTCGGTCTAAAGTCTATGAACTTTCCGCGCGGGGGGTTTGATGGCAGTTCGTTTTGAGAAGCAGGACTCCATTGGGCACATCGTGCTTGATCGGCCGCCCGCTAATTCGTACGACAAGGCGTTCATGGAAGAGCTGGACGCGGCCATCGAGGCGTCGCGCCGCGACGATGCGGTAAAGGCGATCGTCCTGCGAAGCGCGAACGAAAAATTCTTCTCGGCGGGCGCCGATGTGTCCGTCTTCGCGAAGAGCGGTCTCGACGAGCAGAACGCGTTCGTCGTCTGCGCGAACGAGGCCATGGCCAAGTTCGAGAGCACCCCGAAGGTCGTCGTCGCCGCGATCAACGGACACTGCCTCGGCGGAGGTCTCGAGATGGCGCTCTGCTGCGACTTCCGTATCGCCGGCGAGGGCTCTTATCGCATCGGGCTTCCGGAAGTCAGCCTCGGCCTATTGCCCGGCACCGGCGGCACGCAGCGGCTTCCGCGGCTCATCGGTCGCCAGAAAGCACTCGACTTCATGCTCCGCGGCACGACGATGCCACCGCGCGAAGCGCTCGCGGCGGGCATCGTCGACGAGGTGGTTCCGGCGGCCGAGTTGGTCAACAAGGCTCTCGAGCGCGCGAACGTCTACGCGACAGGTCCGACGTTCGCGATCGGGCGAATCAAGAGGGCGACGGTGCAGGGCTTGGGAATGGAGCTCGACGAAGGGCTGAAGCTCGAGCGCCAGCTGCTCATCGAGCTTTTCAAGAGCGAAGATGCGAAGGAAGGCGTCACCGCCTTCGTAGAAAAGCGAAAACCGAACTACAAGGGAAAGTAGCGGGGTCTCATTCTCCGCGCACCGCGATGACCACGCCGTCCTCCATGCGTCCTCCCTCGGGTACGAGCCGCCAGCACCCTGGCGTGGATATCGGCTTCAGACCGACGCGGTAACCGACCTCGCCCCACGGCGACGCCGATCCGTAGCCGACCGACCAGCGAACCCAACCGCTCCGCGATGGATCGAGTGGGTAGGCGACGATCGCAAGAGAGGTCGCGGGGCCGCCGTTTCTCCAGACGGTCGTGACTTCATCGTCAGCTCTGACCGCGGTCGAGCCGACCAGACCGAACTGACCTGTAGTCGTTGCGATCGCTTGC
>VBEU01000020.1 GCA_005883775.1 Chloroflexota bacterium
GGTTTCAAAGTGCACGTCGGCCGCGATCTCGAGCGGCGTGCGTTGCCCGAAGCCCATCTCCACCGGGGCAGCGTGCTCGGCGATCTCATGACAGATGCCGAACGGACGGCGGACATCTCGCGCGAGGCACGCATCCATTCCGACGCGCTCGACTACGTTGACTGCCTCTGGTACGACAAAGGCCGGATGGTGTTCCTGTGGCAGCTGGAGTGGACGGCGCGGCTCCACCGGAGCGTCATCGCTCTCGGCGAGGCGGTCCCGGACGAGGACCGGGTATTTCGCTTCTTCGCGATCGCCGACGAGCGGCGGGCCCTGGCGGAGTTCAAGCTGCGGCGTGCCGCGGGTACAGCCGAAGTGGTCCGGCGGCGGGGCTGGCGCTTCGTAAAGTGGGGGCCGCTACGATCATGGGCAACACGGCCGGACGTGGCGTTGGACTTGCTCGAACCGGTCCTGGGCCTATCTCCAGAGGTGGAACAAACCGGCCAGCAGCTAGCGTTTAGGTGGTAATAACAGGAGGCGTCGCATGTCCAAGCCACAAGTAGTCAGCGACCAGAACTTCGAGACGGAAGTCATCAAATCCGATACTCCTGTGCTCGTCGACTTCTGGGCGGCCTGGTGCGGCCCCTGTCGGATGGTCGCTCCGGTACTCGAAGAGATCGCGAACGAGCAAGGCGAAAAAGTGAAGATCGCCAAGCTTGACGTTGATGCCAATCCGATCACGGCCGGACGATTCGGCGTTCGCTCGATCCCGACGATGATCCTCTTCAAGAACGGACGCGAGGCAGATCGCGTCGTTGGGTATCACCCCAAGGAGCAGCTCCTGAAGAAGCTCGGGCCGCATATCACTGGCACCGCAGCCGCGTAAGGACGACGATCCTCATCCCGATGGATGAGGCCTTACTGATCGCGGCCTGGTCGAGCGAGGAATCCCAGCCCTTTGGCGGCTGGGATTTCGGCTATATCCGACGGCGCTACTCCGAAGAAAAGCCGCCATGGTCGTACGAAGACCTCGCGCGTGAAGTCCTGCGTGGGGCGCACTCTGCCCTGGACCTCGGGACCGGCGGAGGCGAGGTCCTCGCGCGGCTTGCTGATGCCTTTCCTGGTTGCATGGTCGCGACGGAGGCGTATCCGCCGAACTGGCGCGTGGCGCGGGATCGCCTGCGACCGGCCGGTGCGTCCGTCGTCGCGTACGCGGCAGACGAGACCTCGAGCGCCCTACCGTTCCGCGATTCCTCGTTCGACGTCGTTCTCGATCGCCACGAGGCGTACGACGCGCGCGAGGTCGCCCGAGCGCTCGCGCCCGACGGCGTTTTTCTGACACAGCAAGTTGATGGTCGAAGCCACGCCGATCTGCTCGGATGGTTCGGGACGGAGCCGCACTGGCCCAACGTCACGGTGGAGCGGCTCGCAGCGGATCTGGTCCGCGAGGGTCTCGCGATCGAGCTCGCGCGATCGTGGTGGGGAAGCATCTCGTTCTTCGATGTCGGCGCTCTCGTCTATTACCTCAAAGCGATCCCGTGGGAGGTTCCGCATTTTTCGGTCGACCGCTTTACGTCCGAGCTTCTCGGACTCCAGCGGCGCCTCGACGAAACCGGTGTGTTGCGGTTCGACGAAGGGCTCTTCGTGATCCGCGCCCACAAGCCGCGATGACGATCGTCCGTCGTCCGCGCGCCTCGCTGTTCCACGCCGAAGGCGGCTGGTTCAGCGCGAACTGGCACTTCAGCTTCGACCAGTACTGGGATGAGGCCAACATGGGAATCGGAGATCTCCGCGTCTTCAACGACGATCGGCTGGTGCCTGGCGCCGCCTGGCCGATGCATCCGCACCGCGACATCGAGGGCATCACCTACGTCGCCGAAGGAACGTTCGAGCACGCCGACTCGCGTGGCAACGGCGGCGTCCTTCACCCCGGGGCAGTCCAGCGAGCGACGCTCGGGTCGGGGATGCAGCACTCGGAGCGGAACGGCTCGAAGACCGAGCCGATGCGCTTCATCCAGATGTGGATCATGCCGTCGCGCCGCGGACTCGAGCCGAGCATCGAGCAGCGCGAATTCGCGGCGGACGTCCGGCGAAACGCACTGCGGCCGGTCCTCGTGCCCGCGCCGGGCTTCGGCGGCGAGGACGCGCCGCAAGCTCGGGAAGCCGTGACCGTGCACCAGGACGCGGCGGTCTATGCCGGGCTGCTGGACCCGAAAAAGATGGTGCCGCACCAGTTTCGTCGGGGCTTCGGCGGCTACCTCTTCGTGGTCCATGGCGCACTGGTCCGACCGGAGATCGACGAAGGCGGTGCGGCCAAGATCGCGAACGAACCGAGTATCGAGCTCGAGGCGGGCGCCAACGGAGCGGAGGTCCTTCTCGTGGAGACGCGATCCAGCCGCGCTTGAGGGTGCGATTCGTTACGGCTTTGCGCCACCCAGCCCGTAGCGGGCCCCTACCGTTCGCGTTCAGAGATACGCGGCCCCCGGCACGGGCGCCGGCGGCAGGAGGGAAGACCACAAATGCGTGAATACCAAAGCGGCGGCGACGGAGCGGGCAACGCCACATTCGGCCCGGGGCTGGTTTTCGAAGGAAAGCTGAGCTTCCAGGGTCAGGTCCGCTTCGACGGGACCTTCACCGGCGAGATCACGACCGACGACCTTCTCATCATCGGTGAGACCGCCAAGGTCTCGGCCGACATCACCTGCGGCTCCGTCGTGATCAACGGCGAGGTCAACGGCAAGATCAAGGCTCGCGACTCCGTCGAGCTCCGTGGCCACGCGCGCGTGAAGGCCGACCTCGTCACTCCGTCGCTCGTGATGGACAAGGGTGTCGTGTTCGACGGCTACTGCAACATGATGGACAAGCGCGACATCGTCTCGCTCCCTAGCGCCAACGGCGACGAGCGCCGGAAGTCGTGGCAGTCAGGTGGTCGCGGCAACAAGCACCAGGACCGCCGCAACCGCGAGGCGATCGAGGCCCAGCCGGCGGATCTCTCCGCGCAGTAATTTCGAAGCGGCGTGCGGCGTCGGCGCCGCACGCCACCTCCTGCAGCTATGCGGCGTCTCCTGACGGTCATTCTCGGTGTCGCGATCGGACTCCTTGTTGGCAACTCCGCGATCCACGCCGCGCCGGCGCTCGACCCGCGCTGGCAGACCGCAGGGTCGACGCACGAGACGTCGCTCGTCGACCGGCTCACGCGGAGCGACAAGGCGCCGCTCCTTTTCGTGCCGGATTCGGTGACCACCCAGCCCGCCGCGCCCGCGACGCTCGTCATCGTCCTCCCGGGCCTCGGCAACGACGGCCGCGATCTGGCGCAGGAATTCGTGCCCGCCGCGGAAGAACACCGCTGGCTTCTGCTCGCCCCGAGTCCCGATTACGACCCGATCGCGAACGAAAGCCTAACGCTCGCGGATCTGCGGGTCGACGAATCGCTCATTGCGCTCGCGGATGAGGTGATGGCACAACCGCGATTCCACCTCACTCCGCGCATCGATCTGGTCGGATTCTCCCGCGGCGCGCAGAGCGCGCACCGGTTCGCTCTCCGCCATCCCGAGCGCGTCGCCGCGCTCGCGACCCTCTCAGCGGGGACATACACCATGCCCACGAGCGCCGAGCCATACCCGCTTGGCGTCGGTGACTTCGCGCTCTGGAACCATCAGCGGCCGTTCGAGGTCGCGGCTCTGCGGCACGTTCGGGTCTTCGTCGGTGTCGGCGCGGCCGACGCGAATCCGGCCGACGTCGCACGTGCGTGGGACGGGGTCGGCGGGACG
>VBEU01000021.1 GCA_005883775.1 Chloroflexota bacterium
TCGAACCCGCTCACACATGTCGCAACGCGAAGTGTCGGCGTTATAGTCGGCGCGCCAGCGAGAGCAACGGAGTTGGGAATGGAGCGGGTTCTACAGGGTCGGTACAAGATCGAGGAGCCGCTCGGTGTGGGTGGATCTTCTCAGGTTTACCTCGCCCGCGACCAGGCTCTGAATCGCGACGTGGCGCTGAAGGTTCTCGATCCCGCCGCGGCCGCGGACGGCAACCTTCGCAGGATGTTCGTGAAGGAGGCGCGGGCTCTCGCACAGCTTTCGCATCCGAACATCGTCGCGGTCTACGACGTCGGCGAGGTCGACGATTCTCCGTTCATCGTGATGGAGTACCTCGCCGGCGGTTCCATGAAGCAGCGGATCGAGCAGATCGGTGCGCTCAAAGCCGCCGACGCGGTGCGGATCGCGATCGAGGTCGCGAATGGCCTCGGGTTTGCGCACTCCAAGGGGATCATTCACGCCGATCTGAAGCCGGCGAACATCCTCTTCGACGCCAATGACGTCGCGAAGATCTGCGACTTCGGTATCGCGCGAGCGCCTCAGGAAGACGCGGACACGCCGCAGCTTTACGCGACCGCGATGTACGTCGCCCCCGAGCGGGTCGAGGGAAAGAGCGCCTCTGTCCAGTCCGATGTGTACGGGCTCGGCCTCGTCCTGTACGAGGGTCTCGTCGGCAAGCCGCCGTTCACGAGTACGAACGCCGCCGTTCTGCTTCGCGATCACGTGGTCCGCCAGCCCGTCCCGCCGAGCCACCTGCGGCCGTCGCTTCCCCGTGAGCTCGACTCGGTCGCTTTGAAGGCGCTCGCGAAGCAGCCGAACCTTCGCTACCAGAAGGCAAGCGATTTCGCGACCGCGCTGCAGCGGATCGAGAACGTCGACAAGGAGCTCGCGACCACCCGGATGGTGATGGCGGACCCGCTCGAGGACTTTGTCCCCAAGACCGAGCAAAGCCCTGTCGTCGCGCTTCTGTCGAGCTACGGGCAGCCACTCCGGGGAGCCTTCTTCGCGATGTGCACGGCGCTTCCAGTATTCGCGATGGCGCTGCTCACCGGTTTTGAGCTTATCGGCGCGCTCCTCGCGGCAGGGCTGGTCGCGGTGGTCGCATTCGCCGGCCAGCTCGGCATCGCGATCGCGATCGCGTGGGTCATGGTGACCGCGTTCGTCTTCATCTTCGTCCCGGGCCTCGCACTGCTCCTCGCGATCCTCGGGATATTCCTCTGGGCGCGAAGCGCTCCGGCCGAACAGATCGCGGTGGCCATGGCGACTCCGGTCCTCACGCCGCTGGGGCTCGCCCCGGCGATGATCCTGACGATGGCGACGTGCTTCGGGTTGACCGGCATTCTGGCGGTCGCTGCGAGCGCGGCCCTCACGATGATCGTCGCGGTCGCGATGGGCGTTCAGTCGCTCGGCGCGTTCGCGCAGACCGGCCTGTCGTTGCGCCAGGAGTCGCTCTTCAATCCCGTGCGCGCGGCTGAGGTGAAGTCGGCGCTCCTTACCATGCTGCAGAACCCGAGCGACCGTTTCGGTCCGCTCGGCACACAGCTCGATCCATCGGTGCTGTGGTCGCAGATGGCCGGGCTCGTGTCGCGCCTCGCTACGGCGACACTCGAGACCTGGATCGCGACCGTCCTGGCCTGGACGATCGCGGCCCTCACGGTGTGGACGGTCACCCGTCTCCTGCGCACCTTCTTCGACACGCTCCTGCGCCGGCCGAAGCGCTGGTTCGCCCTCTACGTGATGGCCGCCGGCGCCGGCGTCGTCGCCGGTGCGGGGATCCTCTACATGCTGTCGGTGAGTCTCTCGATGCTGGACAACGCTCCCGACCGTCCGGCGAACGGCGTTCTGCTGCTCTCGGCGATCACCGGAGCGATCCTGTCGCTCGCGCTCGGCATCATCATCGGAGCGACCGAAAAGCCGGAGCCCGAGGCACAGGAGTCGATCCCGCTCTCCGCGCGGAGATTGCCCGTCCGGTAGCTAGCGCGGTTTCTTCGCGGGCGTCTTCTTGACGGGCAGCGTCTTCGCGTAGTCATGCGCGTGCTCGACCCAGGCACGGAGCTTCGCGGGATTCTTGACGATCGATTCGGGGACCACGAAGAAGCCGGTCATCGGACGTCCAGGCATCGGCTCGAACCCTTTTGCGGTCTTCGCTCCCGGAATACTGCGGTCGTCGCCGAACTTCACGACGATCTTGTCCTGGAAAGTTCCGGCGAACATCTTCCCGTTCAGGAAGAATGCGGGATAGCCGAACATCGGTCGCTGCTGAACCGCCGGGTCCTCCGGCTTCGCTTTCACGAACGTCGCGATGAGCTCGGGCGGTGATTTCTTCCATGCCATGCGCTGAATTATTCGCGCGCGACGCTTGATTGTTCGCCTTGGATGTGATAGAACAGGTGTTCTAGAGGCTCGTTAGGCGCAGCGAGGGGCCGACCCCGACCTCAGAGGTCCTTCGTGACGCTCGCGCCGGCGCTCCCTCCGATCCAGCCTGCAACAAAGCGGTGCTACGACTGCGGACTCACGAAGCCGATAGATGCGTTCGCGTTCGCAAACAAGGTCAAAGCCACGCGACAGGGGCGTTGTCGTGCCTGTCACGCGAAGTACCGCCGTGAGCATTACATCCGCAACCGCGAAAGGTATGTCAGCCAAGAGGTCGAAAGGATCCGGCGATATCGCGAAGAGAACCGGCCACTTATCCGCGAATATCTTCGTGCGCACCCGTGCGTCGACTGCGGAGAGTCCGACATCGTTGTTCTTGACTTTGATCATCGTGACCCAGCGGCGAAGAAATTTAGCGTGATGGTCCTGGCCTCGCACAAGGCATGGGTCCGCGTAGCCGCTGAGATCGAGAAGTGTGATGTGCGCTGCTCGAGCTGCCATCGTCGCAGGACTGCACTTCAGTTCGACTGGGGCACCCGAGGTCGAAAAGCGCCGAGCGCACCCATACCATCGACTTCGACTCGTCTCATGAAGTCCGATTTCGTGCCAGCCGGAGTTCTGGGCGAAAAGAGGTGCGGGTCGTGTGGCTTCGTCAAACTCCTCTCGATGTTTCCGTTCAAGAACAAGGGGCTCGGAACGCGCGGCTCGACTTGTCTCGCGTGTATGGCCGCATACGGCCGCGAACACTACGCGCGGAACCGCGCGAAGTACTTGGAGAAAGCTCATCGAAGTCGGCGCCGAGTGCGTGCGAAGAACGACGAGCGGATTCTCTCGTATCTCCTGGCGCATCCCTGTGTCGATTGCGGTGAGACCGACCCTCTAGTGCTGGACTTCGATCATAGAGAGCCCGCGACGAAATCCAATGAGGTCTCACGGATTGTCTACCACCGACCCTGGCGAGTTGTACTCGAAGAAATCGAAAAGTGCGATGTTCGCTGCGCCAATTGTCATCGCCGCAAGACCGCCCGACAGTTTCGATGGACCAAACTCGAGCGACCGGACGCTCTTACAATCTCACCGACGCGGGAGTAGCTCAGCCTGGTAGAGCATTTGGTTCCCAACCAAAGGGCCGCGGGTCCGAATCCCGTCTCCCGCTCCGAGCTGCCTTCCTACACTTGCCGCGACTGTCAGACTCATCAGGATGGACCGCGCCCTCATCCAATTCATCTGCATCCGTAAGACGCATCGTCGTAAGCCGCCGATCGATCCCTCGAGCCCGTTCAATATCGCGGAGCAGGGTGGATGGGCGTACTGCCCCGGCGGAGAGGCCGACGGCCACCGGTGGTTCAAGACCGGCGGCATCACGCGCGCCGCGCTCGCAAAATTCGAGTGGCCCGACGACGAAGAGGCTGAGCCCTAACGGGACGAATAGCCCCCTCTGCTGCCGTAACGACTCCTCGTGGCCTCGGTTCATTAACTGATGCGTCTCCTCGTAGTGCTGGTCATCATCGCCGCCGCAACGTTGCCGCCCACCGCCCAAAAAGCCGCGGCCGCGACTTGCGTACCGAGCGTCGGTCCCGGCATCGCGGCGCCTGTCGCAATACCCACCAAACTGCCGGGCTTTCACGCAGCCTGGTACGGGCAGAGCGGATACATGCGCCTTTGTCCGGGAGGAACCGCACAAGCGACGCTCGCGTACTACAACTCGGGCTCGCTCGGCTGGGTCGCCGGACGGATGGGCGAGGTGGCGTATCTCGGCACCTGGGGCAGCGAGCCGGGCCAGGATCAGCCGAGCATCCTCGGCGGCGACGGTCAGCTCGGATCGCCCGCAACGGGATGGCCGCGCTTCAACCGCATCGCCTTGCAGCCGGCCCCCTACGTCGGCCCGGGCCAGGTCGCGTGGTTCCAGTTCACCCTGCGGGCGCCAGGTGCTCGTGCTCAACCCGGACGGCACGATGCCGACGCCGACTCCGCCGGACCCCGTTGGGATCACGTTCCGCATCGATCCCGGCGTGAACGCGAAGGACATCGCGCTCGTGCATCAGGGCGTGCAGCACGCGAGTGCGTATCTCGACACCTTCGCGGGAGGAACGCGTCGGAAGGCTGCGACCGTTGAGGTCCTGGTCTCCGATGACTCGCAGCCGTATTGCTGCCTGACCATTGGCGATAGTTTCCGGATCGTCACCTCGAATCTGGCGTGGTCGGCCCCACCCGCGGCCGCTCCCGATACCTGGACCGCCGACACCGAGAGAATCGAGCTCGCGGCACACGAATTCATACACCTCTGGCAATACGCGATCGGCGGGAACGCGTGCATGGTCGGCGTGCGGTGGATTGCGGAAGGAATGGCCGAGTCGTTCGCCTATCGTTCGCTCGTCGCGGATGGCGTGATCCCGGCCGCAAATCTCGACACCTTCACCAAACGCCAGCTCACGACGGCAACGAACCATGTCACCCTGCAGTCGCTCGAGTCGAGCTTTCCCGCTAACGCGAACCCGTTCGCGGTGAGCTATCTGGCCGTGGACCGGCTGCTGGCCCAAAAAGGCCTCGCCACCATCCGCGATTGGTGCGCGCGGGTGGGAACAGGTCAGGAGTGGCACGCGGCATTCGCCGCCGCCTTCGGCGAGACGACGGCCGCGTTCTACTCACGTTTCGAGGTGTTCCGCTCCGCGTACGTGCGCTAGCAGAATCCTCGCGGGTGGTCCGGCTCTGTTTACGCGTACCCTCTTCGTCATGCAGCTCAAGCCCGGCGACGAGGCCCCGGCGTTCACGCTGCACGACGAAGAAGGCAAAGTCGTCTCCACAAAGGACCTCAAGGGGAAGCGGTATGTCGTCTACTTCTACCCAAAGGACGACACGCCGGGCTGCACGACCGAGGCCTGCCAGTTCACCGACAACTTCCCGCAGTTCGAGATGCTCGGCGTGCCCGTGCTCGGCGTCTCGCAGGACGACGCCGCCGCGCATCAGGCGTTCCGGAAGAAGTACGGCCTTCGCGTGCGCTTGCTGAGCGATCCCGACCGCAAGGCGCATCGGGCGTACGGGGCGTGGGGCGAACGGCCAGGACGCGGCGAGGGTGTTATCCGCTCGACCTTCCTTATCGGCTCCGACGGGCGCGTGGAGAAGGCGTGGTACTCCGTGAAGCCCGACGGCCACGCGCTTGAGGTGCTTTCCGCCCTTCGCGCCTGACGTCGCGGCGCGGCGCGCCATCTTCCTCGAAACGCATCACCTTGAAGCCTTCGGCGTACGCGTAGCGCTTCTTCTTGCCGGCTTCCTTCATCCAGCTCTTGATGAAGTCGACGCTGTCTTCGTCGATCTGCGACTTATGTGCGAGCAGAGCTTTGATCTTCACGTCGACGACATCACTGACGTCGACGACCGTGTCCGGCGCGCCGAACGCCATGAGGAAGAGCGCCTTCGGCTTGTGCGGCTCCAGTCGCTCCTTCTGCCAGAGCTCCGGCAGCATCTGGCGCGTCGACGCATCCGGGTTGATCGAGCGCAGGACCACTTCTGAGGCTGCGATGTGATCTGGGTGGTTCACGTATCCGCCGCCATAACGCATCGTCGGATCCATCGTGAAGATCACGTCCGGGCGATGGATGCGGATCTGGCGCGCGACCGCGCGACGCACGTCGATCGTCGGCTCCAGATAGCCGTCCTCAAACTCCAGGAAGACGACGTTCTTGACTCCCAGGATCTTGGCGGCTTCGCTCTGCTCCGTCGCGCGGATATCGCGGAGACGTTCGCGGGTCATATCCGGGTCCTGGGACCCCGACGCGCCGTTCGTGACCATGCAATACGTGAACTCGACGCCGGCCTTCGCCCACTTGGCGACGGTCCCGGCCATCCCGAACTCGGCGTCGTCCGGGTGCGCGTAAATCGCCATCGCCCGCTGAACGTCAAGCGTCTTGTCGAACCGCATCCTCTAAGTGTGCACGCGCAGCGGCGCGGCGGGTCCTGTCCCAAGGGGCAGGGGCCCCTGACGGCGTAGCCGCTCGGGGCCGTGCGCTCACCGCACCCTCCCCGCCGATGCGTCGTTCGCTGCGCTCACGCCGCTGGGCGGCTCCCCGGGCACCCGCGGTTCGCGCACAACCCTCTCGCCGGTGCCACCCGCCGCCCGGCGCTTCATGAATGCGGCTGCGATCGCGACGACGTTTATCGTGCGCGGGCAATGCTCACCGCGACGGGATTCGCGCCGGGAAGAATCAATTTGATCGGCGAGCACACGGATTACAACGACGGGCTCGTCATGCCAATCGCGCTCCGCTTGGGCGTCACGGTCGCTGCGACATCGCGCGACGACACCAGCGTCCGATTGACGACCGACGCCGCCGTCTCCCCACGCGATGTTGCGTACGTCCTCGGCGCCGAGGAAAGAGACGGCACCTGGGTGGACCGCGCGCGAGGCGTCACCGCGATGCTCGCACGGGAGGGCGCCGCCATCCGCGGGTTTGACGCTGAGATCACGTCGGATCTACCCGTTGGCGCGGGTCTGGGCTCGAGCGCGGCATTCGCGATCGCGCTTCTGCGTTCGCTTTCGAAGCTCTTCGATCTCGCCCTTGACGATCCCGCAAGCGCGCGCCTCGCCCACGCGGCGGAGACCGAGTTCGCGGGAGCTCGGGCGGGAATGCTGGACCAGCTGGCATCGGTTTATGGACGCGCCAAGGACGCTCTGCTCATCGATATGCGCGACCACGCCACCCAGGTGATCCCGCTTCCATCGACCATCGAGCTCGCCGTGATCGATTCCGGCACGCGCCACGAGCACGCGACGGGCGGGTATAACCGCAGACGGGCGGAGTGCGAGGACGCCTGCCTCCACCTTGGCATCGCGTCGCTGCGTGACATCGACGGGAGTCCCCTGGACGAATTACTTGAGCGGCTGCCTGCGCCCCTCGATCGGCGGGTTCGTCACGTCGTCACCGAGAACGGGCGCGTGCGTCGAGCGGTCGACGCCGTTCGCGCCCGAGATGACGTGGAGCTCGGTCAGCTCCTGAACGCGTCGCATCGTTCGCTGCGCGACGACTACGAGGTCTCGACGCCTGAGCTCGATGAGCTCACCGGGCTCGCGATCGGCGCAGGTGCGCTGGGAGCGCGCATGGTTGGCGGGGGCTTTGGCGGCAGCATCATCGCGCTCACGCGGCGAGGCAGAGGACACGACCTGGCGGCTGAGGCTCTCGCGCGTTATCGCGATCGCGGGCGCCTCGTTGCCGTCGTGCCGTAATGGGCATCGGACGGCTCTCGGACGGGCTCGCGCCAACGCCACCGATGGGATGGAACAGCTGGAATCGGTTCGGCCCAAAGATCGACGAGACGTTGGTGCTGGAGACGGCCGAGGCGATGGTGACATCCGGTATGCGAGACGCCGGATATCGCTACCTCGTGATCGACGATGGTTGGATGGCGCCCGAGCGCGATCGGAACGGCGACTTCGTCGCCGATCCCGACAAGTTCCCGAGCGGAATGAAGAAGTTGGCGGATCGGATTCACGGGCTCGGGCTCCGCTTCGGCATCTACACCGACGCGGGCACGAAGACCTGTCAAGACCTACCGGCCAGCCTCGGCTACGAGTTCCGGGATGCGCGCCGTTTCGCCGAGTGGGGTGTCGACTACGTCAAGGTCGATTGGTGCCACACGGAGGGCATGGGTCCGCGCGCCTTGTATGCCAAGTGGGCCATCGCGCTCCGCGCCGCGCGGCGGGTCATCGTGCTTTCGATCTGCGAGTGGGGACGTTCTCGCCCATGGGAGTGGGCCGGCGAGATCGGGCATCTCTGGCGCACCAGCTGGGACATCCAACCCGAGTGGTCGAGCATTCTGACGATCCTCGATCGCCAGGCCGACCTGCATCGGTTCGCCGGGCCGGAT
>VBEU01000166.1 GCA_005883775.1 Chloroflexota bacterium
ACCGCAGGTGGTTTTCGGAGGCCGGCCTTGCGATCGAGCGCGAGACCTTCGTCCCCGAGGGGGCCGGAGGGCACACGCTCCTCGTGGCCACGCGGTAGGTCACCCGCTGTCCCGGCGATCCGGCGCGCGCGACCTGCGGAAGACCGACCTCAAGCTTTCGCATCCTCGGCTACATATCGCTGAGTTTGGCTTGACTTTCGATGAGGTGGGCGAGCATCTTCGGTCTATGGCGAATCCGGTGATCGCGCGGTGCCCGATCTGCGCCGAGACACTGAGCGTCGCACGGCTCGAATGCGCGTCGTGCGGGACCCGCATCGAAGGCTCCTTCGCGCTTGGTCGATTTCACCACCTCACCGCGGAGCAGCTCGAGTTCCTCGAGACGTTCATCAAGGCGCGCGGCAACTTCAAGGACGTTGAGCGCGAGCTCGGTATCAGCTACCCGACAGTGCGGTCGCGTCTCGACGCCATGATCCGCGCGCTCGGTTTTCCATCGCAGGCTGAGCCCGACCGCGAGGCGGAGCGCCGCAAGGAGATCCTTCGCGAGCTCGCGGACGGCCGCATCGCGCCTGATGACGCGGCGCAGCTCCTCGAGAAGGAGCCGGTGACATGACCTTTGACCCGATGGACGATCAGCGGCGCCGCGACGCCGAGCAGCGTGTCCGCGACGCCGAGCAGCGCGAGCGTGATCGCGCCCAGCGCGAGCGTGAACGGGAGAAGGAGCGGGCCGATCGCGAGCGCGAGCACGAACAACGTCGGGAGGAACGGCGTGCCCGCCACGAGGCCAGGCACGAATTCGGCTTCAGGCACCGGGGCCTCGATATCAACGTCGATGTCGATCCCGATGAGATCGCGCGCTCGGTCAGCGCCGCGTTC
This sequence comes from Chloroflexota bacterium, assembly GCA_005883775.1. Classification (GTDB taxonomy): domain Bacteria; phylum Chloroflexota; class Limnocylindria; order P2-11E; family P2-11E; genus 3-1-20CM-2-70-9. The sequence goes on from VBEU01000166.1 coordinate 874, forward strand.
ATCGGAATGGATAGCGACAGCGACACGGAAACGCACGACCAGACCATCGAGAAGACGTTCACCGTCGACGGGATGCCGCGCCTGCGCGTTCAGAACGTCTCCGGCGAAATAGCCATCCGTGTCGGTGAGTCCAATCAGGTGCGGGTCGTCGCACACAAGCGAGTGAAGGGCGGAAGTGCCGACCGCGCGAAGCGGCTGCTCGAGAACGTGGAGGTCCGCATCGAGCAACAGGGCAACGACATCTTCGTCGAGCCGCATCTCTACGAGCAGGAGCGCAGCTGGCTCGACCTGTTCCGGGGCAAGCGCTTCCGCGTCGATTTCGAGATCACGGTTCCGCGTGAGACCGCCGTCAATGCGCAGACGGTGAGCGGCGACTTCGACCTGAACGGCACGCGCGGTCCAGCTCGTGTGGAGAGCGTCTCCGGCGACGTGAACATCGCCGACGTGCAGGGGCCAATGCGCCTCAAGAGCGTGAGCGGCGACGTCGACATTCGCGGGCGGGTCCGCGCCTGCGAGCTGCACACCGTGAGCGGTGACATCTCGGTCGATCTGGACCCAGAGGCCGGTGGCCGCGAGAGCCGGCTCAAGACGATCAGCGGGGACGTCGAGGTCGGCCTCCTGAGCTCGTCGTGCTACTGCGATTACCACACCGCGAGCGGTGACCTCGAATGCGACGAGCCTGCCCGCATCATTCGCGAGGGCCGCAAGGATCGGACGATCATCATCGGCGACGGGCGCAGTCACCTGTCGGTCAAGACGGTCAGCGGTGATCTGACGATCAAGGCGGCCTCGTCCTCAGTGCGCGAGGAACCGGCCGCGGCGGAAGACTCGCCTGAGGCCGAAGCGGAGGCGGGATCCGAAAAGGAAAGCGGTCGCGATCCGGAGCGGACCGCGCCGATGGCCCCGCCGACGACGGCGAAGGTCCACGATCTCCTCGAGCGCCTCGCAAGGGGCGAGGTGAGCGTCGATGAAGTGGCGGCGAAGCTCGACGAGTCGCGAAGGGGCCAGTAGTGCCGAGCGACGAGGGGAAGCAGGTCCTTCAGCTTCTCGCTGAGGGGAAGATCGACGTCGAGCAGGCGTATCGGCTTTTGCGCGCGCTCGGCGATGTCGAGGAAGGCGCGCCACGGCCGCCCCGCGCTCCGTTCGCGCCCACACCGCCCACAGCCCCGACTCCGCCCAACCCGCCCGGCTCTCCGGGAACGCGTGGACGCATCCTGCGGATCCGGGTCACGGAGGACGGCGCGCAGAAAGTGAATGTTGCGATCCCGCTCGCGATCGCGAGGATCGGGAAGCTGAACCTCGCGTCCAGCGGTCTCGTGCGCGGGCATCTCGGGAAATTCGGCATCGATCTGGACGAGCTGCTCCGCAGCGTCGACTTCCCCGGCAAGATCGTTGACATTGCCGACGATGAGGACCGGGTAGAGATTTTCGTCGAATGATGGCTGCCGCGCCGGCGGTGGAGACGAAGGACCTGGTCAAAGTCTTCGAGCGCGGCAGGCGGACCATCTGGCAGCGACTTCGACGAGAACGCGACAAACGAGACCGCTTCCGTGCCGTGGACGGGATCGACCTCGTCGTCGAGCCCGGCGAGATCTTCGGTCTCCTCGGACCGAACGGTGCCGGCAAGACCACCACTATGAAAATGCTCGCCACGCTGCTCATACCCACGAGCGGCACGATCCGCGTTCTCGGGATCGATCCGCTCGCGCGTCCGCGCGATGTCCGCGCACGACTCGGCGCGATGCTCTCCGGCGAGCGGAGCCTGTACTGGAAGCTCACCGCTCGCGAGAACCTGGAGTACTTCGCGGCGCTCTATCACGTGCCGCCGCACGAAATCAAGGCTCGTATCGCGAATGTTCTGGCCGCCGCCAAGCTGACCGACCGCGCCGATGACTACGTCGAGCGCTACTCGACCGGCATGCGGCAGCGTCTCGCGCTGGCTCGAGCGCTTCTGCCGGATCCGCCCCTCGTCGTGCTCGACGAGCCCACGGTCGGACTCGATCCCCAGGCGTCACGCGATCTGCGCGATCGCGTCCGCGAGCTCAAGGCGCAGGGCCGCACGGTACTTCTCACCACTCATTACATGGAGGAGGCCGACCAGCTGTGCGATCGCGTCGCGATCATCGACCACGGCAGGATCGTCGCGCTGGACACACCAGCCGCTCTGAAACGGACGATCCGCGCCGAGGAGGTCGTGCATCTCGAGATCGGACTCGACGGCGACGACAGTGCGGTCCTCGATCGACTGGGTCAAAGCGCGATCGTCGCGCGCAGCGAGCGATCGAACGGGACTCTGACCGTGACCGCGCACTGTGCCTCCGCCCGCAACTTCGTTCCCGCGGCATTCGATGCGGCGCGCTCTACGGGCTCGACGATCCGCCACGTCGAGGTCGTCCCGGTGACCCTCGAAGACGTTTTCCTCGCGCTCACCGGCCGCGCCCTTCGGGAATGAGCCTCCTCGCGGCCGACCTCCGGGCGTTCTTCGCGGCGGCCCTGAAGGAGCTGCGACAGCAGCGGCGCTACCCCACGCTCTTTCTCGGCCAGCTGTTCTGGCCCGCGATCCTTCCGGCTTCGTGGGTCCTGATGGGTCGGGCCTATTCCGGAAATGACCCGCAGGCGCTCGCCGCGTTCGCCGAGCGCGCGGGCAGCTCGAATGTCGCGGTCTTCGTCTTCGTCGGCTACGCCATGTACAACTGGCTTTCGGCGCTGCTCTGGGGCGCGGGGACCGCTCTTCGGCAGGAGCAGCTTCGCGGAACGCTGGAGGCCGTTTTCGTCACGCCTGCATCCCGCCTCGTGCCTCTCTTCGGCCCAGGTGTGGGGACGCTCCTTCCGATGGCCCTTACGTTTGCCAGCAATCTTCTCGCGCTGCGAATTTTCTTCGGGATCTTTCCACCGGTCGCCGCGGTGATCCAGGCGGCCGTCATCGTCGTGCTCGGGATCCCCGCGCTGTACGCGATCGGCGCGCTCTTCGCCGCGAGCGTTCTCCGTTTCGGCGAGGTCGCTCCGGTCGTGCAGCTGATTCGCGGGGTGTTCGTGCTGGCCTGCGGCATCACATTCCCGGTGGCGATGCTTCCGCTCTGGGCGCAGTTCTCGGCGAAGCTCATGCCGCCGACGTACATCGTCGACGACATCCGCAGAGTCCTTCTCCGGGGCGACACGATCGCCGACGTCGCCGGCGACATCGTCATCGTGCTGTGCCTGGCCGCGGTGACGGCGATCCTCGCGGTCGCCGTTTTTCGATATCTGGAGCTCAGCGCCCGCCGGACGGGGATGCTGGGACGGTTCTGATGGGCGAGATCCGGGCAGCTTTCGCGATCGCTCGCAAGGAAATCCGCGGCTTCTCCCGCTACCGGATCGCGGTCGCGTCCACGGTCTTCACTCCGCTTTACCAGTTCATCATCCCGGCATTTCTGTTCGGCGCCGCCTTCGCGGTGAACGGCAGGGCGGTCGGGCTCGCAACGACCCTCGGCACGGATGACTTACCCGGTTTCATCTTCTTTGGCGGGCTCATCGGTGGTCTGATCGGGATGGCCTTCTGGGGTGTCGCGTTCTCGATCCGCATGGAGATGGACACGGGCACCCTCGAGCCGACGTGGCTCACACCGACGCACCACGAGACACTCGTGATCGGCCGCGCGCTCGGTAGCCTCTTCTGGTTCGCGATCTCGCAGGTCGCGCTCTTCGCCTTCGGTGTCTGGATCCTCGGGCTGCGGCTCCGGCTGGAGATGCTCCTCGCGCTGCCCGCCGTTGTGTGCGCGATCCTGGCGATGGTCGGTATTGCATATCTGCTCGCCGGGATCGTCCTGCTCATCCGCGAGGCGAACTTCTTCGTGGACACCGCGAACTTTCTATTCGGGATGCTCTCGGGCACGGCGTTTCCGGTGACGCTTCTGCCCGGGGTGCTGCAGCCGATCGCGTTCGCGCTGCCGACAACCTACGCGATCGATATCCTGCGCGTGCAGGCGCTCGGCGCCCGACCGCTGTTCGATCCGGCGCTCGAGTATCTCGTGCTGATCGGGCTCACTCTCGTGTCGTACCCGCTCGGCCGCTGGGTCTTCGCTCGTGCCGAGCAGGCCATGCGCCGCCGCGGGATGCTCGCCCAGTATTGATTTAGAGTTTCGGCCGTGCGGATCATCTGGCGCGCACTGATCAACGCGATCGCGATCGCGATTGCGGCCTTTTTCGTACCGGGCATCACCTGGGGGAATGCGTCGTATGGCTTCGGCGACGCCGACAAATACATCTCGCTGCTCCTGACGGGTCTGGTCCTCGGGATCGTCAACGCGTTCATCAGACCGATCATCGAGCTCATCTCGGCCCCGATCACCTGCCTCACGCTCGGCATCTTCCACTTCGTTATCGGCGCGATCATGCTCTATCTCGTATCACTCATACCGGCGCTCGGGTTCGCGGTGAACGGACCTGTGGCGGCGTTCCTCGGTGCGATCGTCATCGCGATCGTAGGCGTCGTCCTGTCGTGGATCCTGCCCGACTGACCTCTGCGGGTCAGCCAGACTTCGTCGTCGTCACAGGACTCTCCGGCTCGGGGAAATCGCAGGCGGTGAAGGTCCTCGAGGACCTCGGCTACTACACCCTCGACAACCTTCCGCCGGCATTGATGGCGTCGGCGATCGACGTGTCCCGAAAAGGCGGCAAGCAAAAGGTCGCGTTCGTGATCGATGCGCGCAGCGGCCTGCTCTTCGCGGACGCGAAGAAAGAGCTCGACGCGCTCGATCGCGCGGGCCCGCGCGCGCATCTCCTGTTCTTCGACGCCTCCGACGACGTGCTGCTCCACCGCTACAGCGAGACCCGCCACCGCCATCCGGTCGACGCTCCAGGCGGCGTCCAGCCGTCGATCGACGAGGAGCGCCGCATGCTCGTGGAGCTACGCGCCCGCGCCGACAAGGTGATCGACACGACGCACCTTTCGGTAAAGGACCTCCGCGACACCCTGCATTCACTCTACGGATCGGGCAAGAGCGGGATGCTCGTGCACGTCGAGAGCTTCGGCTACAAGTACGGGCTGCCGCCCGCCGCGGACCTCGTCTTCGATGTGCGGTTCATGGAGAACCCCTTTTACATACCCGAGCTGCGCGACCTCACCGGGCGTGACGAGCCGGTGCGCGCGTACGTCCTCGAGCACCGCGCGACGAAGGAATTCCTCGCGCATGTGGTGCCATTTTTGAAATTCGCGCTCCCGCGTTACGAGAGCGAGAAGAAGGCACGGCTCGGGCTCGCATTCGGCTGCACCGGCGGACGGCATCGCTCCGTCGTGATCGCCGATGAGATCGCGCGCGCCACGCGCGAGTTCTGGCCCGGCGGGATCGAAGTCGAGCACCGCGACGTCGATCGGCCGGAGGTCCGGACCTGATGCGCGAGCGGATCGTCATCGGGAACTGGAAGATGAACCCGCCGACCATCGCCGACGCAGTCGAGCTCGCGCGCAACGTCGCAAACCGGATGCCCGGCGGCGTCTCCGTGGGCGTGGCGCCGGCCGCCATCGCATTACCGGCGGTCGCGGATGCACTCCGCGACGCGAACGTCGATGTTTACGCGCAGGACGTGCATTGGGAGGAGCGCGGGGCCTTCACCGGGCAGATCTCCGTCTCGATGCTTCGCGGGCTCGCGGTGGGAACCATCGTCGGGCACTCGGAGGTCCGGCGCGACCTCGGTGACACCGACGAGCGTGTCGCGAAGAAGCTCGCCCGTGCCGTCACGGCGGGCCTGCGTCCGGTCCTGTGCGTCGGTGAGAGCGCGGCCGAACACGCGGCCGGCAACGCCAGCATCGTCGTCGCGCGTCAGATCATGGCCGCCGTGAAGGAGGCGCCTCGGCGCGGGCTGGAACGGTTGGTGGTCGCGTACGAGCCGATCTGGGCGATCGGCACCGGCAACCCGGCGACGGGCATCTGGGCGACGACCCTGACGCGCGCGATCCGCGCGGCGCTGAAGCAGTCCGGCCTCGACCCCGAAGCGACCCCTGTCCTGTACGGCGGCAGCGTGAGCGCGCGCTCCGTCGGCGAGTTCGCGAGTGCTGAGGGAATCGACGGCGCGCTCGTCGGCGGAGCGTCGCTCGACACAGAAGAGTTCGCGGCCGTGGTCCGCGCGTTCGCTTGAAGGGCGCGCGCAAGGCGCCGTACCGACCGGTCGTCCTGTGCGTGCTCGATGGATGGGGCATCGCGCCGGATTCGCCGTCGAATGCCGTGACGCGAGCGAACACGCCTCGTCTGCGCGCGCTGTTCGAGACGTACCCGCACGCGACTCTGCGCGCGAGCGGCCGCGACGTGGGCCTTCCCGACGGTGTGATGGGCAACAGCGAGGTGGGCCACCTCACCATGGGCGCCGGCTACGTGCAGTACCAGGAGCTCGTACGCATCAACGACGCTATCGAGAACGGGTCGTTCTTCGCCAACGCGGCGCTGCGCGCGGCGTGCGCGGCTGTGCGCGGCGACGGGACCCTTCACCTCATGGGGCTCATCTCGACCGGTGGCGTGCACGCGGACATGAAGCACCTTGCGGCGATCGTGGAGCTGGCGCGACGAGAGAGCGTGAGGAACGTGTTCGTGCACGCGTTCCTCGACGGCCGCGATATGCCACCGCGTAGCGCGCTCGAGCTTTTGCCGCGTGTTCCTGCACGGATCGTGACCGTGCACGGCCGTTACTACGCGATGGACCGCGACAAGAGGTGGGACCGCGTCGAGCGGTCGTACCGTGCGATCGTCGATGCCGACGGTCCACGCGTCGCGACCGCGGAGGAGGCTGTCCGAGCGTGCTACTCGGCTCCCGAGTGTCGCGACGAGCTGCTCGAGCCGCACGTCGTGGGCGCAGGTGCCCCGATCCGCGATCGCGATGCCGTGATCTTCTTCAACTTCCGTCCCGACCGCGCGCGGGAGATGACCTGGGCAGTGATGAAGCCGGACTTCGATGGGTTCAAGAGGGCGCGCGTGGTCCGCGACCTCACGTTCGTCACGCTCACCGACTACAAGGTCGACCTGCCCGATGTCCTCGTCGCATTTACCTCGCAGGAGGTGACGCCGATGGCGCAGATCCTGGCCGACGAGGGCCTGCGACAGTTCCACGCCGCCGAGACCGAGAAGTACGCGCACGTCACCTACTTCTTCAACGGCGGACGCGAGCGGCCATTCGAGGGTGAGGACCGCGAGCTCGTGCCCTCGGCGAAGGTCGCGACCTACGACCAGAAGCCGGAGATGAGCGCCGCGGGAGTGGCCGCCGGACTCGTCCGCGCGATCCGGCGCGGTACGTACGATTTCGCGATCGTCAACTTCGCGAATCCCGACATGGTCGGCCACACCGGAGACTTCAAGGCGACGCTGAAGGCGATGGAGGCGACGGACGCAGCGGTGGGTGGGATCGTCGACGCAACGCTCGCCGCCGGCGGCTGCGTGCTCCTGACCGCCGATCACGGCAATGCCGAGGAGATGGCCTTTCCGAACGGAGAGCTGAATACGCAGCACAGCACGAACCCTGTACCCGTCGTCTTCATCGCGAAGGACGCCGGCCGCTTCGCGGTACGCGACGGCGGGCTCGTCGACGTGGCGCCGACGCTTCTCGGTCTGCTCGGCCTTCCGGTTCCCTCCCGCATGACCGGGCGCAGCCTGCTCGACCGGCCCGCGACCTGATGCGCTCGCGCGCGACGCTCGCGTGGGCCGCGTATCTCGTCCCTGCGGCGGCGCTCGCGCTCTACGCGGTGGGCCGCTGGTTCGTTGCGCTCGCCGATCGGACTCCCGTGCTGTACGGCGAGGGAGCCGTGGCCAACGCGGCAGGGCTCGCTCGCGCGGGCGTCGCGTACCTCGACGTCGATCCCCAGCGCTTCGTCGCGGCCAACTACCCGCCGCTTTACTTCCATCTGGCCTCGATCGGTGATCCCTTCATCTCGGGACGCATCGCAAGCATCGCGGCGACCCTGCTGGTGGCGGCCATCGTGTTTGCTTCGGCGCGTCCGGCGGGCGCGCTCGTCGCGGCCGCGCTGGGCGCCGGATGGCTCGCAGTCGCGCCGGTGATGATCTGGGGCCCGGCCCTGAAGCCGGACCTCGTCGCTCTCGCGTTGACCGCTGTGGCCGTCGCGACGCTCGACCGCCGCCGCGAGCTCGCTCCCATCGGCGGATTCGCGCTGGTGTTCGCGGCGCTCGCGAAGCCGACTGCGTTGCTGCCTGCCGCGGCGCTCGTCGCCTGGCTGGCGTGGTCGGATCGGCCCACCCTCGGCCGTTTCGGTTTCGGCGCCGCCGTGGCGGTCGTGGCCGCGGCGGTGACGGTGTATCTCGACTCCGTCCCCGATGTGTGGCGGCATGTCGTGACGTGGAACGCGCTCTCCTGGTCGACGGAGCAGGCACTTTCCGTGGCGATCATCGGCTTGATGGTGATCGGCCTTCCCATCTTGATCGCAGCGTTCATGCGTGGCTTTGGAGGAGCGCGCGCCGCGTATCTCGCGGGCGCCATCGCGATCGTCGTCGCCGCCGGCCGCGAGGGCGCGACCATCAATTACCTGCTCGATCTCGCGGTCGCGGTGATGCTGTCCCTCGCCGCGATCGCGCCGAAGCTCCGGACGAGCGCGCTCATCCCACTTGCGCTCTTGGCGCAGCTCGTGATTGGGACCGTCGTACTCGATCCGCTCGGGGTACTGCCGGGTCGCGCTCCGACCACCGGGGCGTGGTCGGACCCGTTTCGCGGCGGAGCGGTCGACCTCGCCTTCCGCCAGGACGCCCGCTACCTGGTCGAGGATTCCGGACTGCTGGCGCGGACCGGGATTTCGCCGGTCGTGGACGATCTCTTTCTCTGGTCCCGCCTCGTCGACCGCGGGCTCATCAGTGCGGACCCGATCGTCAATCAGGTCCGCGAGGCGCAGATCAATTCCGTGATCGCGCTGACGGATCTCGAGCACCTGGATGCGGCTCCAGCCTTCGAGCGGCAGCGCTGGTCCGCCACTCTTGTTCGGACGGTGCTCGACCGTTACCGGCTTGCGCGGCACGTCGGCGATCTTTGGATCTACGAACCCCGCTGACCACCTACACTGAGATCATCCATGGACGCCCTCCAGATAAGTCAGATCGTCATTGCCATCGCGGTCGCGACGTCGATCCTGCTGCAGGCCCGCGGTACGGGACTTTCGTCCACCTTCGGTGGTGAGTCGACCGCGTATCGCAGCCGCCGCGGGCTGGAGCGAACGCTCTTTCGGCTGACGATCGTCCTCATCGTCTTCTTCGTGCTGATTTCGCTCTGGGGCGCGCGGCAGGCGACCACCGGCTAGGTGACCGGGCGCGACAAGGTCATCGTTGTCGCCCTCATTGGGCTCATGGTCGTCGCGAGCATCGCCGCGATCGCAGCCGATCAGAACCCCGCGAGCGGTGACCCGGCCTACGGCGGCACCTATGTGGAAGGCGTCGCCGGCGTCCCGCAGTACTTGAACCCGGTCATCGCCGCGACCGACGTCGATCAAGACATCGCTCGACTCGCCTTCAGCGGCCTCACCCGATACGACCAGGCGGGAGCGATCGTTCCCGACCTGGCATCCGCGTTCCACACCGAGAGTGACGGACGCATCTGGACGTTCGACATCCGCGACGATGCCACGTGGCACGACGGCCAGCCGGTCACCGCGGACGATGTGGTGTTCACGGTGAAGCTGCTTCAAGATCGCGGTTACGTCGGCCCATACAGCGACGCCTTTCGCGGGGTCACGGTCGACCGTATCGCTCCTCGGACGGTCCGCTTCACGCTGCCCGACGTGTACGGTCCGTTCGCTGACAGCACGACCGTGCCGCTCCTTCCGTCGCACCTCCTTGGGAACGTGCCCTACGCCGAGCTCTCGCGGCAGCCATTCAACGCGAGCCCGATCGGCACGGGGCCGTTTCGAGTGACCGAAGTCGATGCGCGGCAGATCGTGCTTCTGCGGAACGACGACTTCTACCGCACGCGCCCGGCCCGCGGCCGGCCGTATCTCGACAAGGTCATCCTTCGGTTCTACCCCGACCCGACGGAGGCGCTGCTCGCGCTCTCCCGCGGGGAGATCGATGGCGTCGGCGGTCTGTCGAGTCAGGACGGCGAGCGCGCGCGCTCGCTGAAGAGCGCCACGCTCTACAGCCTTCCGACCGATAACTTCGTGTCGCTATTCCTGAACGTCCGTCCGGAGAAGGTCCTTTTCCGCGATCGCGCGGTGCGACAGGCGATCGCGACCGCGATCGACCGCGGGCGTGTGCTGCAGCTCGCGGCGGACGGCCGCGGCACGGTCGCCGACGAGTTCGTCCCCTCGAGCTCCTGGGCGTACGTGAAGGACGTCACGCGCTACACGTATTCGGTCGAAGAGGCCGCCGCTCTACTGGACGCGGCCGATTGGAAGGATCACGACGGCGACGGGATCCGCGACAAGGGCGGGCAGAAGCTCGCCTTCGCGATCTCGACGTCGGACGAGCCGGCGCGGACCGCGGCGGCAACGCAGATCGAGCGCGATCTGAACGCGATCGGAATGAACGTGACGGTCAATTCGATGCCGTTTGGCCAGCTCGTCGACAGCGTGGCACGTCAACGGACGTTCGACGCACTTCTTGTCGAGATCGCGGTCTCGGGGGACCCCGATCCGTACACGTTCTTCCATTCGACCGAGGTGAATGATCCGGGCCACAACTTCTCGGGGTTCTCCACCCTGCCGATCGACCGGAACCTCGAGGCAGCGCGCCGGACCTTCGACGAAGGGGCGCGGCGCGACCTCTATGCGCCGGTCTTCCAGGCGATCTCGAAAGAGGTGCCCGTCGTGTTTCTCTACTTCAGCGACTACCTCTATGCGCAGAGCGCGCAGGTCCAGGGACAGCGCATCGCGCCGCTGACCGACCCGCGCGAGCGCTTTTGGAACGTCGAAGACTGGTACGTGCGGACGCAAACAAAGCGCTGATGCGTCTGTCGTCAATTTTGACGACAGCTTTCGCACAATCTAGGACCTTCCCATCACGACGCGCACGTGCATAGATATCTGCGTGAGCGGAGTCAAAAAGCCACGCGCGAGACGATACCGTCGGCACGTCCCGGTCGAAGAGGACAAGCGCATTCGTGGCTATCGAACGCTCGAGCTCGAGTGGTCCGAACTGATGGCCTACGTTGTGGGCCTCCTCGCCACCGACGGGTGCCTATCGAGCGATCGGAGGCACATCATCCTCACGAGCCGCGATCGAGAGCTCGTAGAGACGTTTCTTACCTGCCTCGGCCGGCCCATCAAGTACACCGTCGGCCGGACGCGGCGAGGAAAGCGCGCGTACTACGCGCAATTCTCGGACGTCACTTTCTATGACTGGCTGTTGGCGAGAGGGCTCACGCCGCGCAAGAGCCTGACGCTCGGGGCTATCGATGTTCCGAACGCGTTCCTCATACCGCTGGCCCGCGGTCTTTTGGATGGCGATGGGTCGGTTTGTGTCTTTCGCAACAGGCCCACGCGGGCTAAGTACCCGAACTACGAATACGAGCGCTTGTGGGTGTTCTTTCTGTCCGCGAGTCGAAGTCACATCGATTGGCTGCGCGGTCGCATCAAGGAACTGGTCGGCCTGAATGGTCATGTGGAGCGAATTGTGCGGAGGAAGAGGCACGATCTCTTTCGATTGAAATATGGAAAACGTGAATCGATCGTCCTGCTGCGGCTGCTCTATTCCGATCCAAACGCGCCGTGCCTCGACAGGAAACGCAGAAAGTGGATCGACTACGCCGTCAGAAACCTCTGTGCGGAAGGAGGGACTTGAACCCTCAAGACCTTACGGCCATACGGCCCTGAACCGTACGCGTCTGCCAAATTCCGCCACTTCCGCGTGACATCCCAATTCTAGAACAGCAGCCCGCGCGGCGACTGCATACCATCGCCACGATGCGTCGCAATGCCGATGTCGTCATCGTTGGTGGCGGGATCATCGGCGCCTCGATCGCGTACCACCTCACAAAGAAAGGTGTGCGCGACATACTCGTGCTCGAGCGGGATCGGCTGGGCTCAGGATCGACGGGCAAGAACGCGGGCGGCATTCGTCTGCAGTTCTCGAGCGAGATCAACGTCAAGCTCTCGCAGCGCTCGCTTCCGCACATCGAGAGATTCGCCGACGAGATCGGCACGGACCCGCATTTCCATCAGGTCGGCTACCTCTTCCTCATCACCGAGGATCGCGATGTCGACTCGTTCGAACGCTCGCTCGCGATGTGGTCGCGCCTCGGCATTCCCGCGCGCAAGGTGAGCGCGGCCGAGGCCAAAGGGCTCTTCAAGCACGCGCGCACCGACGACGTCCGCTTCGGCACCTTTTGCGCGAAGGACGGATATGCCGATCCCTCCAGCATGCTGAACGGTTACGTCGCGCGCGCGCGCGAAGCGGGCGTCACGTTCATGGAGGACGCCCCCGTCATGGCGGTCGTCTGCACCAACGGCCGCGTCAGCGGGGTGCGCACGAAAGCTGACGAGATCGGAGCGCGCACCCTCGTGAATGCCGCCGGGCCGTGGGCGGCAGAGGTCGCGAAGCTCGCGAGCATCGAGCTCCCGGTCCAACCGCTCCGCCGGCACATCTTCGTCACTGAACCGGTGCCGGGGCTCGACGAGGACTTCCCGTTGACGATCGAGTTCGCGACCGGTCTGTACGGTCACCGCGAATCAGGAGGCGTCCTTCTCGGAATGGCTGATCCAAACGAGAAGCCCGCGTTCGACGACAGTGTGAACTGGGATTTCATGCCGACGGTCGTCGAGCGTGCGCTCTCGCGCTTTCCGATCCTCGAGCGGACATCGATCAAGACGGGGTGGGCGGGACTCTACGAGGACACGCCCGATAAGCATCCAATCCTCGGAAAGGCCGACGGCGTCGAAGGCTTCATCAACGCCGCGGGGTTCTCCGGGCACGGGGTGATGCACGCGCCGGTCACCGGAGAGCTCATCGCCGAGCTCATCGTCGACGGACGGACATCGCTGGACATCAGCGCGCTGGCTCTGTCTCGCTTCCGTACCGGTCAGCTGGTCCGAGAGCACAACGTCATATGACGGCCGCGCTCTTGTTGCTCGTCCTCGATCTCGTGCTCGTCGCCGGCGCTGTGATCTTCCTCTTGCTCGTCATCATTCGTCGCGGGCGCATCGTCACGAACCTTGGCGTCGCGCTGCTTCTCATCGTCCTCGCGGCGGCGCTCTGGTACACGTCGATCCGAAACGCGCCTCCGCTTCCCTGACGGGGAGCTAGGGTTTTCGAGGTGCGGGCGCCCGGTCTGGCAGCAGCCACGGCAGAGCCTCGGCCATCGGCTCGACGAGGCTGGCGTATTGCTCGCGGGTGAGGTGCTCCCTCGAAAAGAGCCCGAGGGCGGCCCCCAACGCGGCGTTCTCGGCCTTGTGTCCGAGCTGACCGTGCCGCGCCTTCCAGTTGATGAGGGCACCCGCAGACTCAGTCAGCCCGAAGAGCTTTTGACGGAACTCATCCCAGCGAACACCGAGATCCTGTTTCTCGATCTGCGCGAGCGCGGCGCGCTCGGCGTGGTGATACGCGTCGAGGCCGCGCGCCTCGTGCCGGTCCCAGCCCCAGGCCGCGCGCTCGATACCGTTGACGTCGAACACGCGAAGGTCGTCCGCAAGCCGGTCGAGCTCGCTGCGGCTTGGACCCTGGGTCTTGTTCGCGGCCACCAGCGAAACGCTAATCCTTTTTCGCCAAGCGCCTCGATGTCGTCGACCTCGGGCGTGAGTACCATCGCCAGCGGTGTTCGCGCGCGATGAGATACGGCTGACGACGCTCTCCACCTGCGCCGGCTGAGGGGCCAAGCTGGGCCCCGGCCCACTGGCGCAGGTACTGCGTCCGATGCGCGGTCAGAAGAGTCCCGCGGATCTGCTCGTCGGTCTCGATGTGACCGACGATGCGGCCGTCTATCTCGTTGCGCGCGACCTCGCGATCGTCGAGACGCTGGATTTCTTCCCACCGATCGTCGACGACGCGTACGCCTCCGGCGCGATCGGCGCCGCGAACGCGATGTCCGATGTCTACGCGATGGGCGGCGAGGTGCTGTTCGCTCTTAACATCGCGGCGTGGCCCGAGGACGCGCCGCTCTCGCAGCTGGAGCGCGTCTTCCAGGGCGCGGTCGACAAGATCGCGGAGGCTGGCGGCGCCATCGCCGGCGGCCACACGGTCATCGATCGCGAGCCCAAGTACGGGCTTGCAGTCACCGGTCGCGTCCATCCCGAGCGCATGCTCCTCAAGTCAAACCTGCGTGCGGGCGACACCCTCTGGCTGACGAAGCCGATCGGGACCGGCGTCCTGACCACAGCTCACAAGATCGGCGACCTCGATGCGGCCGACCTGGCGTCGGCGATCGCCTCGATGGTCGCGCTCAATCGCGCGGCGGCCCAGGCCGCCGTCGACGCCGAGCTCCACGCGGCGACTGACGTCACGGGCTTCGGGCTTGCGGGTCACGCCCACGAGATGGCGGAGCGATCGTCCGTCGGGCTGCACATCCGGGCGAGCCTCGTGCCGCTCCTGCCTGGCGCTCGTCGACACGCCGAGACCGGGATCAGCTTCGGCGGCCTCGAGCGGAACCGCTCGTACTTCGATGACGGTACGAAGGTCACCTTCGATGGCGTCGACGATGCGCTGCGCACGCTGATCCTGGATCCACAGACGTCGGGCGGTCTCCTCGTGGGAGTTCCGCCTGCCCACGCCGAGGCGTGGCAGCGGGCCTGCGCCACTCGAGGCGTGCAACCCATTCAGATCGGCGAGGTCATCGCCGGCGACGCTCGCGTACGCGTCACTCCGTGAGCTCGACGGTCGAGGCCGCCGAGGAAGCAGCACCCGCACCGAGCTCGCGCGCGGCGGAGCTCGCTGCGCTACATCCGCAACGCGCGGCGCTCGAGCTCGCCTGGCCCGGCATCATCGAGAACCTCATCGCCGCGGCTGGGCAGGCGACGATATTCGCGTTCGTCGGTCATCTCGGCGCCGTGTCGACGGCGGCCGTCGGCGCGG
>VBEU01000022.1:0-1514 GCA_005883775.1 Chloroflexota bacterium
ATCTCAAGGGGAAGAAGGTCGCGATTGCCGGTGTCGGTGGCACGTTCGACATCGGGATCCGCACCATGCTGCCGAAGCTCGGGCTCGTCCCCGACACGGACGTGACGGTGTTCTCGACCGGTTCCACGGCGAACGCCACCGCCGCGCTCCTGAGCGGCAACGTCGCGGGGACGCTGTCGTCCCCACCGGACACGCTGAAGCTCGAGGCTGCGGGCTTCCACTCGCTCGCGAAGATGGCCGACCTGAATCTGCCGACTGCCGCGACCACGATCGTCGTGACGCGCGCGTACGTCACCGCCAACAGGGCCGTCGTGCAACGCTATGTCGATTCGATCGTGCAGGCGATGGCCAAGGCGCGCGCGGACAAGGCCGCGACCATCACTGCGCTAAAGAAGTACCTGAAATCCGACGACGACAAGGGCATGCAGGCCGCTTACGACTGGTATGTGGGGACCGTTCTCAAGGATCCGCCGACGCCGACGGCCGCTCAGCTGGCGGGGATACAAGAGGTCGTCGCGAAGTTCAACGACAAAGTGAGAACCGTCGATCCTGCAAAGATCATCGACGACTCGTTCGTGAAAAGCGCGCTCGATCGCGGGCTCTTGAAATAGCACCAACCCGAGGCCAGCGAGGGCTTCCAGTGGTATAACCATTTGCCAATTGGACCCCTCGCCCGGCACGGGCGGGGGGCGGGAGATGGGCATGGCTATCGCCGAGCGTCCGACCCGGACCTTCCGTGATCTCCGCGATTGGCTGAAGCGGATCCAAGATCTGGGCGAGCTGCGCGTCGTCCGCGGCGCCAGTGCCGAGGAAGAGATCGGGATGGCCACCGAGCTCGCCGGCCGCGTCCACGGCACCCCGGCGCTGCTGTTCGACGAGATTCCGGGATACAAGAAGGGCTTCCGCGTGCTCGCGAATGGCCTCGGCTGGTTCCCGCGCCTCGCGCTCACCCTGGGGCTCGACCCGAAGATGTCGCCGGAGGACCTCGTCCGCGCGTGGCAGAAGCGCGTATCAGAGGGCATCACGCCGATCCCGTCGGTCGAGGTGAAGGACGGTCCCATCTTCGAGAACGTCAAGCGCGGGGCGGAGGTCGATATGACGATCTTCCCCGCGCCGAAATGGCACGAGAACGACGGCGGCCGCTACATCGGCACCGGCAGCTTCGACATCACGCGGGACCCCGACAACGGCTGGGTCAACCTCGGCTGCTATCGCGTGATGGTCCACGACAAGAACAAGCTCGGCTTCTACATCTCGCCGGGCAAGCACGGCCGCATGCACCGCGACGCCTGGCTCGGCCGCGGGGAGAAGATGCCCATCGCCTTCGTCGCGGGTGGCGACCCGCTCCTCTTCCTCGCCGCGGCGACCGAGGTCCAGTTCGGGCTCACCGAGTACGACTGGGCCGGCGGCGTGCGCGGCGAGCCCTACCGCGTGGTGAAGGGTCCGGTCACGGGGCTTCCGCTTCCGGCCGATGCGGAGATCGTGATCGAGGGTTGGGTGGACCCAAAGGAGAA
>VBEU01000022.1:1598-6751 GCA_005883775.1 Chloroflexota bacterium
TCGAGGCCGTGGGCGTGCCGGGCATCAAGGGCGTCTGGTGCCACGAGGTCGGGGGCTCGCGTCTGTTCAACGCGGTGAGCATCGAGCAGCGCTACGCCGGACATGCGCGCCAGGTCGGTCACCTTGCGGCGACCGTGCACGCGGGCGCGTACCTCGGCCGCTACGTCATCGTCGTGGACGAGGACATCGACGTGATGGACCTGAATGATGTCGTGTGGGCGATGAGCACGCGCTCCGATCCTGTCGAATCGATCGACATCATCAAGCGCGCGTGGAGCGGGCCCCTCGACCCGCGCATCCCCAAGGATCGCAAGGGCCATAACTCGCGCGCGATCATCGACGCCACGCGCCCGTTCGAGTGGCGAGCCGATTTCCCGCCGGTGAATACACCGAGCGCCGAGGTAAAGCGAAAGGCGAAAGAGAAGTTCGGCTACCTACTCCGGAACGAGCCGCATCCGAGCGACGGGAAGCTGAGCTAGGTCCGTTGTACGACCGCTCCGCGAAGCTGGCCGCGAAAGGGGTCGTCATCGAGTACTGGCTCCAACGTTCGCGCAGCCTGTTCACGGCGGTAAAGGGCGTCGACCTGGAGGTGCGCCCAGGGGAGCTCCTCGCGATCGTCGGCCCATCCGGTTGTGGAAAGACGACGTTCCTCAACGCGGTCGATGGCCTCATCCCGATCGCGGGCGGCAGTCTCACGCTCGACGGCCGCGAGATCACGAAGCCGGGGCGGGATCGCGCGATGGTGTTCCAGCAGCCGGGACTCCTTCCGTGGCGCACGGTCCTTGGCAACGTCGTCTTTGGCGTCGAGGCGCAGGGAAGCATGAGCAAGGGCGAGGCGATCGCGCGGGCGAAGCAGCAGATCGAGCTCGTCGGTCTCAAAGGTTTTGAGGACGCGTACCCGCTCGAGCTGTCGGGAGGGATGCAGCAGCGCGTCAACCTGGCGCGCGCTCTCCTCACCGACCCGGAGATGCTGCTCTTGGACGAGCCGTTCGCGGCGCTCGACGCGCAGACGCGCGAGATGATGCAGCTCGAGCTCCTCAAGATCTGGTCGCAGACAAGGAAAACTGCGCTCTTCATCACCCACGACATCAAGGAAGCCATCTATCTCGCGGACCGCGTGATCGTGTTCACGCGCCGGCCGGGGCGGGTCAAGACCGTCGTCGATATCGATCTGTCGCGCCCGCGCGACCTGCGCGTGAAGCGGGATCCGCAGTTCCTGACCTACGAGGATGAGATTTGGGAATCGATCCAGGAGGAGCTCGCCGTCCCAGCCGAGCGGCTCATCGCGGGGGTGCCGGCGGCGTGAGCATCAAGGAAGCCGACCGCGTCCTACCGGTGACGACGCGCGAGTCCGACTCGACGCGCGAGAGGCGCTCGGTGCTGCGGCCGAGCCGCATCAGGCTGTACGAGCCTTTGGTCATCGGCACCCTGAGCGTCGTCCTCGCGCTGACCGTGTGGCAGCTCGTCGCCAACGCGCGGATCTGGTCCGTGCTCTTCCTCCCCGGTCCGTGGGACGTCGCGCAGGCGTTCGTGCAGCTTTTCCAGTCGGACGACATCTGGCTCGACATCGCGACGAGCGGCGAGGAGCTGGCGATCGGCTATGGGATGGCGATCGTCATCGGTCTGCTGATTGGGCTGCTCATGGGCTGGTACACCCGGTTCCAGTACGCCCTGGATCCATTCGTGAACTTCTTCTACAGCACGCCCCGCATCGTCTTCATCCCGATCTTCATCCTCTGGCTCGGCATCGAGCTGCAGCCGAAGATCGCGGTCATTTTCCTCGGGGCCGTCTTCCCGATCATCATCAACACCATGGCCGGCGTCCGGAACACGGAGGCCGCGCTTCTGCGAGTCGCGCGGTCGTTTGGCGCGTCGGATGCGCTCACGTTCCGTCGCGTCGTCCTGCCTGGCTCGGTTCCGTTCATCCTCACCGGCTTCCGGCTTGGCATCGGACACGCCCTCACCGGCCTCGTCGTCGCCGAGTACATCGCCGCGAAACACGGCGTCGGCCAGATCATCGCCATTGCGAGCCAGACCTTCCAGACGCCGAAGGCGTTTGCCGGCGTGGTCCTCATCGCCTGTACGGGAATGCTTTTGACGACGGTCCTCCACCGCATCGAGAACCGATTTCAGTCCTGGCGTCCACAGATCAAGTGACACCGGAAAGGGTGGGAAAATGACCAAGACCCTCGCGGTCCTCGTAGCTTCGCTCGCGATCCTGGCGACCGCGTGCGGCGGTGGTGGGACTGGGGGAGGCCCAACGACCAGCAGTCCGACGCTCGCGGCGGGCTCAGGTTCGCCCACCGCGCGGCCGTGCTGCACGAAAGTGACAGCCGCCTACAGCAACATCAGCGCGGACGACTGGCTCTCGTGGTACGCGTTCGACAAGGGCATCTTCAAGGACAACGGTCTGGAGGTGGACCTTCAGTCGATAAACGGGGGAGCGCAGACCAGTGCGGCGCTCTTGGCGGGGGCCATCCAGATCGGACAATTCGGCGGCGCGGAGGCTCTCTCCGCCAACGCCGGCGGTGCCGACCTCGTGGTCGTGGCGAACCTTGCCCCGGTTTACCCGTACAAGCTCTACGCCGCGAAGGGCATCACGACGATACAGGGCCTGAAAGGCAAGAAGGTCGGCGTCTCGAACGCCGGTGGCTCGAGCGACATCGCGACCCGCGCAGCGCTCAAGTCCGCGGGCCTCGATCCGGACAAGGACGTGAACATCATTGCCGTCGGCTCGCACGCCAACCGGACGGCGGCGCTGCTCGCGGGCACGATCGACGCCGGCGTGGACGACCCGCCGGAGGACGTCGAGCTCGTCAAGGCAGGGCTGACGGTGGTCGTGGACCTTGCCGGCCAAAAGCTTCCGGCCGCGAACACGGGCGTCATCATGTCGCGCGCGTTCCTCAACGCGAACAAGACGACCGTGCAGGCTTACGTCGACTCGCTCACGATCGCGCGCGCGAAAATGAAGGCTGACAAGGCTGGCGCGACAGCCGTACTCGGGAAGTACTTCAAGATCACGGACCAGCCTCCGCTGGACGGCGCATACGACTTCTTCATGAACGAGGTAACGGTGCCTTACCTCTACCCCGAGGTCGTCCAGTTCAAGGACGCGGTCGACATTCTCGGCAAGGGCAACCCCAACATTGCCAAGGTCGACATCAGCAAGATGATCGACCGGACGTTCATGCAGAGCGCACAGGACCGGAAGCTCGGCGGCTAACGCAGCAGGAGAAGGAGGCGGGTCATGGCGCAGTTCACCGACCGCATCGAGCCGAAGGAGTTCCCCAAGATGCCCGAGGAGTACCGCGATCTCTTGACCCGCCTCCTCACGATCCAGGCCGACTGCGAGATCGGCGGGCCGCACATCTACGTGGACCACTGGACCCTCCGCGCGCCGACCGTCGACGACCAGTGGCGTGTCGCGCGCATCGCCTCGGAGGAGATCGACCATTGCCGCAAGTTCCTCCGAATGCTCGGGATGGTCGGCCTCGATCGCTCCGACATCCTGTTCCGGCCGCGGTCCAAGCGCGAGGTCGACGCGTTCAAGGTGGACATGCCCGAGTGGGGCGACTTCGCCGCGTTCGGCTTCCTCATCGACAAGGTCGGCCAGTACCAGCTCGACGAGATGGTCGGCTCGTCATTCCTGCCGACCGACGATGTCCTGCCCACCATCCTCCGCGAGGAGAAGGGTCACGTCGCGTACGGTGAGCAGCA
Source organism: Chloroflexota bacterium (assembly GCA_005883775.1). Taxonomy (GTDB): domain Bacteria; phylum Chloroflexota; class Limnocylindria; order P2-11E; family P2-11E; genus 3-1-20CM-2-70-9. Next base: position 5,316 of record VBEU01000022.1, read on the forward strand.
GCTCCAGATCATGATGGCGACGCCCGAGGGACAAGTAGCCGCGCAGCGCGCGATCGACAAGTGGTACGTCGTCGGCCTCGACATGTTCGGCCGTTCCGAGTCGGCGCGCGACGAGCGGTACATCGCGTGGGGCCTCAAGAAACGCACCAACGGGAAGATGCGCGAGGATTACATCGCCGAGATGGATCCGAAGATCAGTGCGATCGGCCTCCGCGTGCCGGACAAGCTCGCGGGCCGCAAGTACCTCTAGCCGCGTTCAATCTCGCGAGCGCCCTCGCCGACGCCGCGCGCGCGGCCGGCCGCGGTGGTCGTCCCGCGCTTCGCTATGCCGGCGAGACCGTGAGCTACCGCGACCTCGCCGCAATGCAGGATTCCGCCGCGGTGGGCTTGCGCGACCGCGGGGTGCGACCGGGCGACCGGGTCGCGCTCGTCCTCCGCGACTCACCACACTTCATCGCCGCGTTCCTCGGTGCCGCGAAGATCGGCGCGATCCTGGTGCCACTCTCGACCCTCGTGCGGCCCGACGAGCTCGATGTCATGCTGCGCGACTGCGGCGCGACGCTCACGATCACCGACGCGGACGCCGACCTCTTCGTGGACCGTCCCGCGCCCGTTGTGGCGGCGCCCACGAGCGCGGACGACATGTGTTTCTGGCAGTACTCGAGCGGCACGACCGGCTCGCCGAAGGCGGTCATCCACCTCCATCGCCGCGCCCTCTTTCCGGCGGAGGGTCACGGCCGTCACGTGGCGCGGATCAGCGCCGACGACCGCGTCTACAGCACGGCGAAGCTCTTCTTCTCCTACGGCCTCAACAACTCGATGGTCATCCCGCTCGCGGCCGGCGCGTCCGTCGTCCTTGATCCGGAACGGTTCAGTCCGGAAGGCGCATGGCGGCTCATCGCGGTGGAGCGGCCGACGGTCCTCTACTCGGTGCCAACGGCGTATGGCACCGGCGCTTTGGTCTTCCGATCCTCGACGGGATCGGATCGACCGAGATCGGCTACATCGCGATCTCGAATACGACCGACGACGTGACCCCGGGATCGTCCGGCCGCGTCATCCCAGGTTACGAGGCCCGCGTCGTCGGGCCGGATGGCGCCGACGCGACCGAGGGCACGCTGTGGGTCCGTGGCGGCTCGACCGCGGTCGGCTACCACGACCGGCCGCAGGCGAACGCCACGGCCTTTCGCGACGGCTGGGTCGTCACCGGCGACCGCTATCGCGTTGAGAATGGGCACTACTACCATCTCGGCCGCGACGACGACATGCTGCGCGTGGGCGCGCAGTGGGTCTCGCCGCTCGAGGTCGAGTCCGTGCTCCTGTCGCATCCGAGCGTCGCCGAGTGTGCGGTGATCGGCCGCGCGGACGCCGACGGGCTTCTCAAGGTCTGCGCGTACGTCGTGCTCCGTGACGCGACGCCCCCATCGGAGCTCGAC
>VBEU01000167.1 GCA_005883775.1 Chloroflexota bacterium
CCACGCAGCGCCGGTACAGCTGGCGTTCGGAGAGGCCGACCTGGCGCGCGATGTCGCGCACGGTCCAGCGAAACTCCGCGAGCTCCACCACCCGCGTGATCAGGCGGTCCGGCTCCGCGCCGCCGCGACCGCGCTCGATCAACACCCGGGAGAGCTCAGACATCGCGCGGTCGGGACCGACCGACACAAGTCGCAGCGCCGCGGCGGCAGCAGCGTTCCCCCAGAGATCGGCGAGGGCAACCGTGCGATCGGTGAGCGCGATCGCCGCCTCGCCGAGGATCGCGCGGGTCGACCCCGGCCGGAGCCGCACGCCATTGAACGCACCGGGCCGAGCGTCGCGCGAGGCTTCCGATCGAGTCCGCGGACCGAACACGACGAGCTCGGATCCATCCCACGCGATGTCGATCGACGCGTCCGGATGGACGCCGTCGGCGTGCGATCCGACGGTCACCGTTTCCCGCCATGTCGCCGCGACCCATGTCGCAAGCTCCTGCGTGGCCGCGGTCGCCTCGTACATGCGCCTGACTCTAGTGCGCGCGGCTCGGCGTCCGATTCGTACAAGTCGACCCGTCGCGCCCCGGCTAGGCTCGAAGCGCTCTGATCGACATCTCGCCGCTTCGCGAGTCGCGCTCGTTCCGGCTGCTCTGGCTTGGCCAGCTCGTCTCGCTCACCGGAACCCAGCTTCGACTCGTGGCGATCCCCTACCAGATCTACCTGATCACCGGCTCGTCCCTGGACGTCGGCCTCATCGGTCTCTTCCAGGCCGTGCCGCTCATCTCGCTCGCCCTGTTCGGCGGAGTCATCGCCGACCGTGTGGACCGCCGGCGATTGCTCATCGCCACCCAGATCGGTCTCGCGGCCTGTTCGGCCGGGCTCGCGATCGGGACTCAGCTCGGGTTCGCGAACGTGCTCTACCTCTACGCGTTCACCGCCATCGGCGCGGCCTTCTCGGCTCTCGACGGTCCCGCCCGCGGAGCGCTCACGCCGAGCCTCGTGCAGCGCGAGCAGCTGCCCGCGGCAATGGCGCTGAACCAGGTCCTCTTCCAGACGGCGTCCATCGCCGGTCCGGCGATGGCGGGTGTCGTCATCCTCGCCTTTGGCGTCGCGGGTGCCTACTGGATCGACGTCGCATCGTTCATCGTCGCGATCGGCGCCGTGACCGCACTCGTCGCGCCGCCGCGCGAGGTACGCGTCCATTTGCCGGTCGGCCGCGCGCTCGTCGAGGGACTCTCCCACTTCCGAGCCAACCGGATCCTCTTCGGGACCATGCTGCTCGATTTCCTCGCGACGTTCTTCGGATCGCCGCGTGCGCTCTTCCCGTTCTATGCCGATCGTGTGTTCGCGGTCGGTCCCGAGGGCCTCGGACTCCTCTTCGCGGCGCCGGGCGTCGGATCGCTCATCGCGGCCCTGGGTTCGGGGTGGACGAAACGCGTGCAGCGCCAGGGGATGGCCGTGCTCCTCGCGGTGGCCGCATGGGGCCTCGCGATCGCGGCGTTCGGCCTCATGAATGACGGCCTCTTCGTCCCGGCGCTCGTATTCATCGCCGTTGCGCAGGGCGCGGACACGGTGAGCGCGATCTTCCGCAGCACCATCCTGCTTACCGTCGTCCCCGATCACCTGCGCGGCCGGCTCGTCGCCATCAGCTCGATGTTCTTCCTCGGCGGCCCGTATCTCGGTCAGGTCGAATCGGGCGTCGTCGCCGACCTTGTGTCACCGACGTTCTCAGTGGTATCGGGCGGCATCGCGACGCTGTTGAGCGTTGTCGGGGTCGCACTTTGGGCGCCGGAGGTGCTGAGCTACCGCGCTCCGGCGCCCGAACTCAAGGGGACTAGCCCCGACGCATGAGTCCGCGCATGTTCACGAGCGCGAGGAAGCCGAACACTGCGGCTGCCGCGACGCCGACCATCAGGACGGCACTGCCCGTCGAGATCCAGTCGCCCGAGCGGTCTGATCCGACGAGCTTCGCCGTCACACCGGCCGTGGCGATCGCCGTGGAGTAATACGCGAGCGCGAGTCCGAAGATCGCGAAGCCAATGAACGCTAGAGCTTTCGGCCATGTGGGGTTCTTCATGGCGATGCATTCAATTTGGGCCGCACGTTTCGGTCAATGTCGCCGTGGTACCAGAGTTCACTCGCAACGAAATCGATCCTTTGGCGTTGTGCTTTAGGCGGCCGGATCGTGGGCGGAGTAGGCTGCTTCCTCCATGAAGACGCAGGCGTCCTCCGCAACCCTGCACGATCGCGTCAGCGAGGACATGCCTCGGATCCGTGCGGAGCTCGAGACGCTCGTCCGCATCCCCTCGATCAGCCACCCGGGCCACGACCCCTCACAGCTCGGGCGTTCGGCCGAAGCGACCGCGAAGATCCTGGGCGATGCCGGATGCGAGACGAAGATCGTCGAGATCGAAGGCGTTCCAGCCGTCATCGGTCACGTTGCGGCGCCGGCCGGAGCACCGACCGTTCTGCTGTACGCGCACCACGACGTCCAGCCGACCGGCGGGCGCGATCTCTGGCACTCGGATCCGTTCGACCCGATCGAGAAGAACGGACGTCTCTACGGCCGCGGGACGTCAGACGACAAGTGCGGCGTGGTGATGCACGCTGGCGCGCTGCGCGCTCACGACTCGCAGCCACCGATCGGTGTGACCGTCTTCGTCGAAGGCGAGGAGGAATGGGGCTCTCCGAACCTCGGCAAGTTCCTGGACGAATACGGCAGCGAGCTGCGTGCCGATGCCGTGATCCTTGCCGACTCGGGCAACTGGCGCACGGGGCAGCCGGGACTCACGATCTCGCTCCGCGGGATCGTGGCCTGCGACATCGAGGTGCGCACGCTCGACCACGCCGTGCACTCCGGCGAATTCGGCGGGCCTATCCCCGACGCGCTCACGGTGCTCGCGAAGACGCTCGCGACGCTCCACGACGATCGCGGCAACGTCGCGGTCGCGGGGATCGCGCGCGGGAAGGCGGACCCGCTCGACCTCGAGGAGGCGGAGCTTCGCAAGCAGGTCGGGCTCCGGCCCACGACGAAGCTCATCGGCGAGGGCGGTATCACGGATCGCATGTGGATGAAGGCGTCGATCTCGATACTCGGGATCGACGCGCCGAGGCTCACCGAATCCACGAACCAGCTCGTGCCGTCGGCGAAGGCACGCGTCTCGATGCGCATCCCGCCCGGTCAGGACGCCGACGCCGCGCTCAAGGCGCTCGCCGATCATCTTCGGACCCATGTGCCATGGGGGGCGGAGGTGTCGATCACGCCGCGCGGGTCCGGCAAGCCGTACAAGCTCGAAGGCCAGGGTGCCGCGTATGACGCGATGCGTCGGGCCATGAAGGAAGCATTCGATCGCGACCCTGTTTTCATGGGCGCCGGCGGGACGATCCCGTTCGTCGCCGACTTCGCGAAGGCGTTCCCGAAGGCCACGCTGCTTCTCACCGGCGCGGGCGACCCCTTCTCCAACGCCCACTCCGAGGACGAAAGCGTCGATCTCAAAGATCTCGAGCGATCGACGCTCGCGGAGGCGCTCTTCTTCGAATACCTCGCGGCGAGGTAAGCCGCGCGGCACGTGTCCTGCGGCGGGGCCGGCCATGAAAGATCGCCAAGACACAGACGACATCGCTGATTCCGAGATCGAGCTCGAGCCGTTCGATAAGCCGGTCGAGAACGACCCCACTGAAGCCGTCGAGGAGGCGGAGCCTTATTTCCCGCCGACCGATCCCGTCGTCCGCACCGATCATTCGGGCGAGACGCGGATCGCGGGCGGTTTCGGGTCGGGCGAAACGTCCGAGCAGCGGCCACCGGCGGCCACCACCGACGTCCCGTCCGACGAGGCGCTCGAGGATCTCGTCCACCGGGCCGTGCGCCTCGACGCCAGCACCGCGCAGCTGCATCTCAAGGTCGCGGTCCTGCAGGGAGTCGTCCGCCTGCAGGGAGCGATCGAGGACGAGGCCGATGCCGAGAACGCGCTAGCGGTCGCCGGCGACGTCCCGGGCGTTGTCGAGGTCATCGACGAGCTGAGTCGACCCGAGTAGCCGGATCGCCGCCGCGCCCGTCGAGCACGCGGCCATCAAGGTCACGGCCGCGAGTGCGCTCTCGCCGCCACGCAGCGCGACGAGCGCGAAGCTGCAGCCGAGAGCGAAGAGAGCGGACGCGAGGAGGGGCCGCATTTAGCCCCTCATCCCGAGCACGGTCGTGCAGGTCTGCTTGAAGGTGCTGAGCGCGGCTTCGAACGTCTTGGGGTCGCCCGTCTTCAGTGTCTTGAGGGCTTCGTATTTCGCGAGGCATTCCCTGACCTTCGGGTCGGACGTATCGAGCTTTGGCGCTGTCGTCGGCTTCGGGGTCGCCGTGGGTTTTGGAGCATCGCTCTTCGTTGGCGCTATGAGGAGCGACCGGTACTTGGCGACGAAGGCCTCCGTGGAGAGCCCGCTCGCTGCGATCGCGCGATCGCAGGCCTCCTTTGTGTTCGTGGCGCCACGCTTGTAACGGGCGCGGGCTTCTCGGTCTTGGAGGCCGGCGGCACGAGGAGCGAGCGATATGTCGCAACGAAGGCGTCCGTGGAGAGTCCGCTCGCGGCGATCGCCCTGTCGCAAGCCTCCTTGGTGTTCGTCGCGCCGCGCTTGTAGCGGGCGACGCACTCGCTCAGCAGCGCGTCGAAGGAAGGCGCCGCGGTCGTCGGCACCGCCGCGGACGTGGGCTTTGGGCTCGTCTGCGGTCGAGCGGTCTCGTGTGCCGACGGGTTCGGCGTTCGGTAGTCCGACGACACCAGCGCGCTTCCGGCGCCGTACGCGCTCGCGATGATGGCCAGGGCGACAGCCGGTTTTCCGAGCGTCGCCACAGCGAAGAAGTGCCAGAACATTCGTTGGCCCCTTTCAGCGATCCGATGGATCGGGCTGATCGAGGAACGCTGTGCGCGGCGGCTCGGTGCATCCCCCGCGGGTCATCCCCCGGGAGGCGCGTCGCGCTCAACTGAGTGGGCAGCGGCGGGGTTTTCTGAGCGAGCGGCCCCTTACCGGCGGTTCATTGCGATCCCACGAGGGGCCGAGCGAAGAAGACCCCGGCGCTGCTCGCTCGGAGCTAGCGCAGCGTGATGGTGCCGAGTGCGACCTCGGGGCCGCCGACCGTCACGGTGACCTTCCCATGGAGCGTGCCGCCGCGGGCCGCGTCGTAGTTGCGGACGTAGAGCGTGATGCTCTGGCCCTTCCTCGCGCTGAACTGCAGGTCGATCCTGCCGTTGTTCGAGCCCGCGACGCAGATCCCGTCGAGCGACGTCGAAACGCACGCGCCATTCACCGGCGAACCGTCCGCGTAGAGGACGTAGCCATAGGCGTGGACGTCCATCGGCGTGGGCGTCGGGGTGAGCGACGGCTTTGTTGTCGTCGTCGGCTTCGGCGTCAGGGTAGGCGACGGCGTGGCGGGTTTGGGGGTCGCGGTCCGCGCGGTCGTCGGCCGCGGGGTCGGCGTGGGCGCGATGGTCGGCGACTCCGTCGGTGAGGCGGTCGTCTCCGGCGTCGCGCTCGGTGAGGGCACGCTGATCGCCGTGCTCGCCGAGGGCTCCGGTGACTGCTCGGGCTTGGGCGATATCTGATTCAGAAGCCGCAGGGCGTCGCTCTGTGCGCTCCGTGCGCGCGACGCCGCGAGCGCGTTGCCGGTCGCTTCGAATCGCGCCGCTTCCTCGAGCCGTTCGGCGTACAGCTGGCTGAGGTAGTCGACCGGATCGGATTGAAGCGAGACGAGCGAATCTTCGACCGCGACGCGCGCGCCGTACAGCGGGCTGTCGGCCGGGGCGCGCATCGTGGCGAACGCGACCACCACCACGAGCGCGGCGACCGCGAACGCGCGAGCGAACCCCGGGATGACGAATCGGGGGCGGCGACGCGCGCCGCGTTCGGTCCACGCTTGCTCGAGCCGCTTGCGGATCTCGTCGGCGGCCACGTCATCCATGCGCGCGCCTTTGAGACCGCCGAGCGCTCGGGCGAGGGAGTCTTGCATCACTCCGCGGCGTCCGCACCGGAGAAGCGCTCGAACAGGGAGAGCTCACCCATGCGGTCGAGCTCCTTGCGCAGACGATCGATTGCGCGGTGCTGCAGCGTGCGCACCGCTCCTTCACTTCGACCCGTCATGCGTCCCACATCAG
>VBEU01000168.1 GCA_005883775.1 Chloroflexota bacterium
GAGGACGCGAAGAGTGAGGGCGACACGTGCGTCCCTCGAGAGGACCGGATGGCACGCCATGAAGATGAGGCCGAGGAGGTCGTCCCCGACGTCCTCATCGATCGCCGCGTTCGGGTCGATGCCCTCCTGAGCCAGCTCGACATCGCGCCCCATCTCTTCGTGCTTGCGCTCGAGCGTCTGGCGGCGGCGGACCGCGTCGATCGCGCGATGCTTCGCCGTCGCCATCAGCCAGGCGCCCGGCTTCTCCGGCACGCCCGAGGTGGGCCACTGCTCGAGCGCGGCAACGAGAGCGTCCTGCGCGAGCTCCTCGGCCGTCCCGATGTCGCCGACGAGACGAGCCAGCCCGGCGATGAGCCGGGCCGACTCGATCCGCCAGATCGCTTCGATCGTGCGATGCGCTTCGATGACCGCCGCCTCGCGGCGACCTGGGCCCTCGAGCGCGTTCGTCGAACGGCGCGCGCTTGAGCCATTCGAGGGCCTCGTCCATCGAGCGCACCTGCCAGAGCCAGTACCCCGCGACAAGCTCCTTGGTCTCCGCCCACGGTCCGTCGATGATCCTGCGCTTCTTGCCTTCGAACTGAAGGCGCTTGCCCTGCGAGCTCGGGTAGAGGCGGCCATCGCCGACCACCACTCCCGCCTTGACCAGCTCTTCGTTGAACTTCTGGAACTCCGCCACCTCCTCCGGCGTCGGCGGAGTCGCCGCCCTGCTCTGGTGATCTTCCTTCGCCAGTATCAGTACTCGCATTTCGGTCCCCTTCTATTGGATCTGATCCGAGGCTCCCTTATCGAGGGCCTCACTCATTCATCGAACGGCAGGTGGCGTTTTCGACACGGCCGATCGACGATCATCCTCTTTCTCAAGACGCCGGCTGACTGAGGGCCCTTGCAAGATCCGGCGGCAGTGGGTGGCGCGCCTGCGGGTTACGCCACAGGTTGACTCGGGGCGCCGCGGGCTCGCTGACCACCCACAGAGCGCCGCTCAGTCGCTGGTAGTGGCGCAGGAAATCACGCGTCCCGGCGAAGCCGCGCTGCACGAACAGCGCCTCGTCTTTCTGGGCCGCGCGAGCCTCTAGCCACTGCATGACAGGCGCGAGCGTGTCCGTGGCGGATGAGGGACCGTCGGCACCGATCACCAGCATGTTCATCATCGCCGCCGGCAGCTGGCCCAGCTTGTCGCAGACGGCGCGGATGAGCCGGCCGGGATCGGCGGTCGGGCCGGGCGTCGCCGCCGCGCCGCGCAGTCGCCGCACCTCGACGTTGAACCGCAGCCCGCTTCGGAATGTGACCCGAAAGTCAGGCGCCCGTTGGCCAACGCCATACGACTCGTATTCGACCGCGAAGCGGCGCTCTTCGAGCAGGCGCAACGCGATCGCGAGCTCGAAGGCCAGGTCGCGGCGGCTCTCGTCGTCGCGCAGCCCGCGAGCCTTCTTGCGGATCTTGTCGCGATAGACCTCCGCGAACGCGCGGAAGCGTGGCGACGCGACCAGGCATGGACCGACCTCGGCGGCAAGGAGGGGATCGGCGCCGAAGAGGTAGGCGATCAGCTGATCGAGCGGGATGGTCGGACGTTGCACGAGCCAAAAAGGCTACAGTCGCGATGGACCGGGGAGGTTCGCACGATGGAAGGGCCGCCGCCGCAATGCACCGCAAAAGCCCTCGACGACTACCTCGAGCATCTGAGCAAGGGCGTTTTCCAGGCAGGGATCAGCTGGCGCGTCGTCGAGGCGAAGTGGCCATCCATCACCAAGGCGTTCCATGGGTTCGATGTCGAGCGCGTCGCGCGCATGTCGGATCGCAATATCGACACGCTCGTGCAGGACGAGCGCGTCATCCGCAGCCGGCCGAAGATCGCGGCCGTTGTGCACAACGCCAACGAGCTGCTCGCCCTCGAACGCGCGGGTGGCTTCAAGAAACACCTCAAATCGTTTTCAGATTACGAGGAGCTCGCGACCGACCTGAAGAAGCGGTTCAAGTTCGTCGGCGACAGCGGCGTGTACCACTTCCTGTGGACGGTGAAGTACCCCGTTCCCGACTGGCACGAGTGGTCGCGGGCGCACGGCATGAACTGGGAAGCCAAGGCGAAGGCAGCGAGCGCGGCGCGAGGTCGGGCGCCGCGATCGAAGAGCCAACTCCGTACCAAATCGCGTGCTTCGGCGAGCGCGACACGGTGAATAGCCCCGAGATCTAGCCTTCTGCGTAGCGACGCTCGCCTAGTACCGCCGTACTGCCTCTTTCGAGTAGTACCCGATGCCTCCGCCTTAGCGCACCGTTAGCCAGCCGAGTGGATAGCACCGCCACGCACGCTCCGGTCGCCGGCCGCCAGGAAAGGCAGCTCATCGCCTCGCGCTACCGTCTTGCGTCCTTCCACCGAAGTGACGACACCACGGAAGTCTGGCGAGCGCTCGACGAATCGACGAACCAGATCGTCAGCCTCGAGTTCCTGCGCGATGCGAATCCCAGCAGCAAGGAGCGCTTCCTCGCGGGCGCACGGCGCCTCGCGTCGGTCAGAGAGCCCACGGTCATGCGGGTCGCCGGGATCCACGACGACGCCGACGGAACGTTCATCGTGTTCGAGCACCTCGTCCACATACCGGTGCCGATCGAGTGGCTGAAGCCCGCCGTCGCCGCGCCCGCGCCGATCCTGACCTTCGCCGAGCCGGCGGCCAGCGAGACACCCGGTGTCGAGCCGGCGGCGACGATGCCCGTCGTCGCGACGGGTGATGTCGCGGATACGTCATCGGGCGATCGCGGCTTGAGCCTCTTGCTCTACGCGCTCCGAACGCGGGAGCTTTCGCTGATCGACCAGGCTCTCCTGCAGGAATCGGCGATCGAGTTCCTCGACGCGGCCGTCGCCGAGTTCAAAGCGGTCCGGCTGGACCCAGACCTTCTGCCCGATGCCCGCTCGTTCGTAGTTTCGCTGCTCACCGCTGGGCCCAGAGGAGTCGCTTCCGCCGTCGGACGGGTCGCGACCTTCCGGCCGCATGTCCGAGTCGCGACGCCGCGCATGTCGCAGCCGAAGCAACCCAAGCCACCGAAGCAACCCAAACAACCGAAGGTCTCCGTCCCACGGATGAAGGAGACGCCGGTGGCGGCCGCGAAGCCGATGAAGGTGCCGAAGATCAAGGCGCCGCGCGCGCCGCGAGCCGCAGGCGGACCCGGCCTTCGTATCCGTTGGGGCCGCGTGTTGTCACGAGGTCTCGTCCTCGGTGTTCTCGCCGTTGTGCTGATCTCCCTGCCGCCGTCAGTCTTCGGCAATCTCGGCGGCGTCGCGAACGACGTCGCGAATGTCGCGGGCAACGTCGCGAGCCAGGTGACCTCGACGATCAGTGAAAAGATCGCATCGACCCAGACCACACCGGGGCTGCAGCGCGCCACCTTCGATGTGCCGCCGCTGAGCGCCTACGCCGCCGCGTTCGAATCGCAGGCCCCGTATCCGACCGCCCATCCGAACAGCACCGTCGAGTGGGTCGTCGCGCTCCGCAATACCGGATCGGTCGGCTGGTACCGCGGGATCGATGGCGCCCAGGCTTCGCTCGCACTCCCTGACGGGACCGCCGCTGCCGTCCAGAGCACGGCCTACGTGGGTCCCGGTCAGGTGGGCTGGTTCGTGGTGCACTTCCCGGCGCCGTCGCAGCCGGGCACGACGCGTATCCCGCTTCGTCCTCGGATCGATGGCCGCGGCGCGCTGCCCGATCTGGGCATCTACGTGACGGTCACGGTCTCACCGAACCCGTAGCGCCGTAGGCTATCGCCCTTGACCGGGTGGACGGTCGGGGGAGGCGCTCATGCGGGTCCATGACTGCAACTGGCAGATGCTCGAGGCATACCTCGCGCACGATGACCGGATCGTGTTGCCGATCGGATCCACCGAACAGCACGGCTACCTCTCCGTTGGGACGGACGCGATCCTCGCCGAGCGCGTCGCCGTCGAAGCGGCCGAACCACTCGGCGTCCCGGTGCTGCCGGCGCTGCCGTTCGGCGTCACTCCGTACTTCGCCGCGTTTCCCGGCAGCCCCTCGTTACGAACGAGCACGTACATCTCCGTCATTCGCGACCTGCTCGATTCGCTCTTCGGTCAGGGATTCCGGCGCATCGCGGTGGTGAACGGCCACGGCGGAAATTCCTTCGCGGCCGGGGTGATGCGCGAGTGGCTCACGGAGCCGCGCAAAGACCGGGTGCAGGTGCTCTTCCACGACTGGTGGAACGCACCGCGGGCCTGGGCGGTCGTGCAGCGCTACGAGAAGGAGTCCTCGCACGGCTCGTGGATGGAGAACTTTCCGTGGACACGCCTGGCGGGAGTGACCATGCCGAAAGGCACCAAGCCGCTCATACCCCAGCGCGTCATCCGCCAAGCCCCTCCTGCCGAGCTGCGCCGCCTGACCGTCGATGGGAGCTTTGGCGGCTCCTACGAGCGGCCCGACGAGGAGGTCCTCGAGCTATGGCGTACCGGCGTCGCGGAGGTACGCGACCTCATCGAGAACGGGTGGAACAAGAATGGGTGAGCTGAGCGGCAAGGTCGCGCTCGTCACCGGGACGGCGCATGGGATCGGCACCGCGATCGCGAACGGGCTCGAGGAGGACGGCGCGAAGGTCCATCGCGTCGATCGCGACACGGCCGATCTGTCGGACCCCAAGCAGGTCACGGATCTGATCGCGCGCCTCGGCCGCATCGACGTACTCGTCAACAACGCGGGAGGTGTCGTCGGCCAGGTCGGCAAACCGCTCGAGCAGGTGAGCGACGACGACTGGCGCTCGATCGTGGACGCGAACCTGACGAGCGCGTTCCTCTGCACCCGCGCCGTCATCCCAGCGA